>CAMJNS010000003.1 GCA_946407375.1 uncultured bacterium | reverse complement strand
CATAAAACAATATAGCATCTTTATCTTTAAATCTATTTATAATTTCATTCATAATATGGTCTGTATAAAGAATTGTATTTAGATAATTTGCCAATACAGCTTTTTGATTATCTTGAAAACCTTCTTCTTTTATATCAGAAACTTTAAAATGTTTAAAAGTATCTGGATATCTATCATGATATCTAATATGACTTCCCATTATTTGGAAAACAAAAAAGTTTTTATCTTTTTGTGGAACTTGATTTTTTATAAATTCGTCTAATGGTGGTAATACTACTTCATCTTTAGATGCATATTGAGGAGTAAATTCAGTATTACCAGATATTTTCGCGGTAAATTTTACATAATTGCATCTAGAACTCATATAAGTTGCATAAGACAAGTCTTTTGTTATCTTTTCATGGTTGGAAATCCAAAAAGCCTGATAACCTGCTTTAGTAAACACATCTACAATTGGATCAAATCTTTTCAAATCAGTAGTTTCTGTAGTGTTTTCCATAAAACTTAATAAAGGTGTCATGACTTGAGCCGTCGAAGACTTCATGGATATCGTATCAGTAAAAGCAAACATATTACCAGAATCAACAAGCTTTTGACAAAGTGGAGTAGTATCATATTTTTTGTTATACATTCCCATAAAATGACGTGATTCAGATTCACCTATAATAAAAATTATAAAAGGAGTATCAGATTCATTTTTTATTATTTCTACCCTGTTTTCTTTATCATTAGAAAGTTTTGCAAGATTTCTTTTTACTTTTACCCAATATTTTACAGCATAAAAAGTCTTGGCTAAAGGAGTTGAAGCAGAAAAACCACCTATTTTACCTACTCCGATAAAAGAAAAAATTACTAACAAAGCAAAAATACATATAAATACTTTCTTATATTTTATTATAAAATCACCTATTTTTTCTCCAAAATGCCATACTAGCCAACCTATAGAAAGTATAGATACAACTAAAACAATAGAAGCTAAGTCAAAATATGTTTCAAAAAAACCTTGTATTTCTAAGACATTATTTGTATCAGCAATGATAGACATCATAGGAGGGCTAATAGATAAACCGAACTTAAACAGACAAAAAGCCTCTATAAGTATGATAAATATCTGTAATAGATAAATAAAAATATAATATGCTTTTTTCAAAGGCTTAAAATAGAATAAAAAACCTATTAAAGACAATCCAACCCCTGTTAATATAGCTGTTACCCCAGTATTCGAATAAGAACCAATAGTCTTTATTATACTTACTTTTTCTAATTCTATAACATTTGTATCTTTTTTAACAAAAGAATACCAAAAAACAATTAACAAAATACTCGACAATAAAGTTATAATTATAATTGCTGTTATTTCTTTTTTCATCTAAACAACTTCTCTGTATTTTACTAATATTTTTACTTGAAATAATTTATGATTATTAGCAAACAAAGTAAAGAAAAAGTTTATATTTACTATGAATCAACTAATTTTATGTCTTATAAATATTGTTTTTCTGTTATAATAAGCAATTAAGAATCCTTTTCATAAACCTGGAACTAAATATGAATTTAAAAGACATTAGAAAAATACTAATTTTGCGAGGTGAAGGGGCATTAGGTGATGCTATTATTTCATCATTTATATTTAGAGAAATAAAAAAACAGTATCCTAATATTAAAATTGGTGTAGTTGCTTTCGGAGCTTGTGCAGAATATTATTCAAAAAATAAATATATTGATGATTTATACAGATTGCCCATAAGACATAAAATTCGTTCTCATCAACATTGGCCAGAATTAATTTGGGAAGCTTTTAAGCTTAGATTAAAAAAATACGATTTAGTAATCGATTCTTCAGATAAAACTACTATAAACTGGCGTGTTTTTAAATGGCTTTGCAGTAAAATGAATGGCTTATTTGATATTAACCACAATAATGGAAGTTTTGGAGATTATACAAAACATCGAGTCATTCATGAAAAGCTAGTCTTTGAAAGTATTGGTTTAAAAGACTTAAACACAACTTATGATATTTATTCTACAGATGATGCAGATAGAAAAATTACCAATTGGAAGTCATCTAATAATATTTCTAATATAATCTGCATAAATGCTTTTGGCTCTGTCAAAGAAAGAACATTCAATCAACCAACAATTGATGCTATTATCAGCAATTTAACAGATACATATAAATTTATAATTCCATGTATGTCAAAACAAGCAGATGAAGCCCAAAATTTAATATCTGATAATAACAGACAAAACTGTTATATTTATGAAACAAAAGATGTTTTTGATTTAATTGCTTTAATTCAAAACTCTAATGTGGTTTTTACTCCAGATACGGCAGCATTGCACATAGCAAGTGGGCTAAATAAGCCCACTATAGCTTTTTATAATAACTATACAGAATATTATGCTCCAAATAATCCTTTGGCTAAAATCATAAAAACAGCGAAAAATAATGTAAATGATTTTAATATAGATGATTTAAAAGCCATAGTTAATCAGATAGCAATATAATTAAGATAAAATTTTGTATTTATTGTTAATAACTATTGTAGTTATTGTTTTATATAAATTTTGTTAGCTAATAGAGCATTTGATTTCCTTTTTTGGGAAATTATACAATAAAAACAAAAACCAATAGAAACTTGTTGTTTTTATTATTTTCTTAAATCCTCGTATTTTATGCCGTTTACAACAACTCTTTCTTTAGGTATATAAGCTTTATTTATTACACTTTTCGTTGCATCATATTGTTTTGTTTCTATCTTAGCCAAATCAAGTATTACGTGAACAAGATTGTCTGTCATAAAAGGTTTATTTATAGCTTCTTTAATTTGTTCAACTATTTGAGGATTCTTTTCTTTATATTTATCTGAAACCCATATCAATAAAGGGATTTCAACCATATATTTTGATACATTCGTTGGACCATGACCTTGAAAACCCGCTTGCCACATTTCTTCACCATGATCTGAAACATATACAAGAAAAGCTTCCTGGTCTTTAAATCTATTTATAATTTCATTAAGAATATAGTCGGTATAATAAATAGTATTTAAATATGAAGCTAATAACTCTTTTTGATTGTCTTTAAAACCATCTTCTTTTATATCCGAAGCCTTAAAATGCCTAAAAGAATCAGGGTATCTATCAGGATACCTTATATGACTTCCCATAATTTGGAAACAGAAAAGGTTTTTGTCTTTTTGGGGAACTTGATTTTTAATATAATTATCCAGATGAGGTAACATAACTTCGTCTTTCAGACATAAGTATGAAGTAAATTCTGTATTGCCAGAAATCTTAGCTGTAAAAGTCGAATAATTGCAACGAGTACTCATATATGTAGCATAAGACAAATCTTTAGTAATTTTCTCGTGATTAGAAATCCAAAAAGCCTGGTAACCTGCTTTGGTAAAAACATCTACTATAGGATCAAATTTTGTTAAATCTGTAGTTTCTGTAGTGTTATCCATAAAGCTTAATAAAGGTGTCATAACTTGAGCAGTAGAAGACTTCATTGAAATAGTATCCGTAAAGGCAAACATATTACCAGAATCAATAAGCCTGTTACATAAAGGAGTACTATCATATTTTGTATTATACATTCCCATGAAATGACGAGCTTCTGATTCTCCTATTACAAAAATAGCAAAAGGAGTATCCGCATTATTTTTGGTTATTTCAACTCTATTTGTCTTATCTGAAGAAAGTTTTGCCAGATTTCCCTTCACTTTTAACCAATATTTAGCACAATATATAGTTTTCATAATAGGTGGGGAACAGGTTAATCCACCTATTTTATGAGTTCCATATAATGAAAGAGCAACTAATGCGATAAATATACCAATAAAAATCTTTTTATTATTTTCTACAAAATCATATATTTTTTGACTATAGTGCCAAATTAACCAGCTTATCAATAGAGTTCCCGTAATAATTAGAATAGCACTTAAGTCAAAATATGTTTGGAAAAAGCCCTTTACTTCTAAAAAATTATTGGTGTCTGCCATTATGGAAGTCATTGGCGGACTTATAGCTAAACCAAATTTTGAAAGACAGAAGATTTCAACAATTATTATAAATATATTCAACAAATACAAAAAAATAAAATATATCTTTTTTAATTTTTCAAAATAAAATAATAAACTGAAAAGACCGAAAACAAAAGTTACTAAAATTGCTGTAACAATGAGATTAGCATATTGCCCAAATGTATATAAGCTAGTTGGTAAATATATTACTTCACTAGGTATTTTATCAACTTTACATATCACACAGGTTATAGGAACTAATAATGCTGAAAGTATTGTTAATATAGATAATGCAGTAATTTCTTTTTTCATTTGCATTTCGCCAAAACTTTTATTTTGCCCTCATAGTTTATTCTAAAATTACATATTTTGCAATAATTCACCTTAAATATCATAGAAAGTAGAAAAACTATGATATACTCAATCCAATATTATTGGTTTTAGGATACAAATATGTAGAATATGACAGAAAAGAAAAAATTGGATTGCTCATTTCCATTATATTTTGATTATTTTAAAACTTAGTTTTAACCAAAGGCCTTAAAATACTTGATAAGTTTTTCTTTTAATTGTTTATTAGCTCTTTTTAGAGTAACGTTACCATCTTTGGTATAAAAATATTTTGTAGGTACTGTCACAGAAATATATTGATATTCAGTTACTTCCTCACTAAATAAACTATTACCTAAAAAATAGTTTTCTTCATTTTCTATTCCAAATAAATTTAGTATTGTAGGAGCCAAAGATAAAGAATTTCTATTTTTAGCATCAAATACTTGAGGTTCCATTCCTTTTTTATAAATAATCAATGGTATTCGATCAAACATCTCATTACTATCTGAATTAAACGCCTTCTTAAAACCAGGAGCAGGATATGCAGCATGATCAGAAGTAAAAACCAACAAAGTATTATCCAAATAACTATGACTTTCTAATTTTTCTATAAACTTTCCAAACCAATAATCTTGATTATAAAATTTATTTAAAAAAACATCTTTTCCATCACCATACTTTTTATGTGGGGAATCCCAACCTAAATGTGTTCCTAATAGATATGTAGACACAATAAATTTATCATTATTCTTTTCATATTTGTCAATTAAGGAAAAAAGGTGTTCATAAGTAGTCTTATCATCTTGATCATCTATAGTTTCTGGAGCATCTATTTCTTGATACCCAATTAATCTGCATAATTCAGAGAATTTACCAGTTTTTTTATGCGGAGATATAAAAGCTGTTTTATAATCATATTTAGACAAAATAATAGGCAAACTAATAGCAAAAAACTTATTTTGATATTTTTTCATGCTAAATACCCATTCAACTTCATGTAATTGATACCCTGAAATATTTGAACCTCTGACCCCTCTATAAGTAGGCTGAATATGATTAAAATAATTTGTAAAATATAAACTTTTTTGTCTCAAAGAATATAAATTTGGAGTAACATTTTTGGTAACAACACAATCGCTTGTACCTTCTGCAAATATTAAGATAATATTATAGTTTTTGCAAATTATTGGAGAAATTCCTGTTGTTATCTTTTCTCTTTTAAATTCTGAAGCATAACGCATATCTGGTTCAAAATTAATAATTTTATATGCTTCAAAAATATTTAAGAAGAAAAGATGTATTGGTTTTGTTATAAGAATAAGTAAAATAATAAATATAATTATATAATTTTTTTTATTTTTTATTGGAGATAAAATAATATTAGGTAACCATAGCATTATTATTAGTAATAAGAACAATAAAAGTTTTATTGTTGTTTCTATACCAATGGCACGATATTCTTCTACACATAATATAGCTTCTATTGTGATAAATTTTCCTGTAACTAAATAATTAGTTGCTTGAAGAGCTAATATTACTAAGAAAAAGCAAGATACAAATTTTGTAAATTTATATTTATATAGAAATGCTATATCTAAAAAAACAATGGTTAATAAAAATTTACTGAAAAGAGCAAACTCATAGCCTGTAACGTAATAAGTCAAGCATAGTAAACCTAAAATTTGAACAATAAAAGTTGCTATAAGTATTGCAATTATATTTTTCATTTTATAATTACCAATATGAAAAACTTAGAGATTCATTATTGTTATTAATATTAAATTATAGTCTATCAGTGAAATAATATCATATTTGTATTTCAAGAAACAAATAATATACAATTTAGAATTTATAAATATTAAGTTTTATTATTTTACTCTAAACAAATCATCTATAGCTGTTCTAAAGTCGTGAAAATTATTATAAACCCCTTTTTTATATGCACTAAGAATTCGTCTTAATCTAGATAAGCCATTTACAGATATTGCTTTATATCTAGCTTTAAATAACTCTACTTCTTTTTGAGAACGACATTCTAATTTGTTTAATAATTCAATATCAACCCAATCTGGTAATTCTTTATTAACTTTTATTTTTCTTACGAACTCATAAGTTGAAGCCTTTGGAGCAAAATGTGCATTAATACCTTCCATAGAATGAATAAATTTAATGTTTTTAATATTTTTTAAAATACGTTTTTTTATAGCCTCTATAAAGCTTTGATTTTTACCAATCGTATCAAAAGTTACAGCTTTATCATGTCGCCTATAATATCCTAAAACTTCATCCAACACATATCTAACCTTCATTTCAGAAGAAAGATAATATAGCCACCCATCAAAACTATAACTATATGGAATAGGTGTTGCATATTTTAGAAAATCTTTTCTAACACAAGTAACGAAACCATGCATAGCAGAACCATATTCTAAACCACGACTAATATCATATTCAAAAAGTGTTTTTCCTAATGACTTTAAATTAGAGTCTGTACAATTGGCATTATGTGCTATTAATTGTGTTTTCGGATTATTTTCAAAAGCTTTTAAAACCGTTTCTATTTTATTTGTGAACCAAAAATCATCTTGATCACATAAAAAAACGAAATCACCTTTAGCTTCTAAAATCACACGAGCAAAATTCTTTATATAACCTACATTAGCTTTATTTCTAAATATTTTAACAGTAAAACGAACTCTATTTTTAAAATTCTCTAATATTTCAATTGTCTTATCTGTAGAGCAGTCATCACCAACAATTAATTCATCTGGTAAAATAGTTTGAGCTGCGATACTTTCTAATTGCTGCTCTATGTATTTTTCACCATTATA
Source organism: uncultured bacterium (assembly GCA_946407375.1). Lineage (GTDB taxonomy): Bacteria > Muiribacteriota > Ozemobacteria > Ozemobacterales > Ozemobacteraceae > RUG334. The sequence continues at coordinate 78,084 of CAMJNS010000003.1, read as the reverse complement.
AGTTGCCATTACAATAGAAATCATTATAAGTTACTTCTCTTTCTATTAATAATAAAAAAACTATCTCTTACTTCCTCAAATCTTCGTATTTGAGCCCGTTAGTTACAATTCTGTCTCTTGCTACAAAAGCAGGATTTATTACACTCTTTGTAGCATCATACTGCTTGGTCTGTATTTTTGCTAAATCTAATATTAAATGAACCAGATTATCTGTCATAAACGGCTTGTCTAATGATGCTTTAATATTCTCAACAATTGTTGGATTTTTTTCTTTATACTTATCAGACAGCCAAATAAGCATTGGTATTTCTACCATATATTTGGAAACATTTGTTGGACCATGACCGACAAATCCGCCTTGCCACAATTCTTCACCATGATCTGGAACATAAACCAAAACAGCATTTTGTTCCTTAAATCTTGAAATTATTTCGTTTAAAACAAAGTCGGTATATAAAACAGAATTTAAATACAAAGAATAAGTATTCTTTTGCTGCTCATTAAAATCGTTTTCCTTTATATCATTGGAGGTAAAATGTTTAAAATTATCTGGGTATCTATCAACATAACGAGCATGGCTACCCATTATGTGTATTACAAAAAAGTTCTTTTCCTTTTGGGGAACCTTGTTTTGAATGAACTCGTCTAAAGGTTTTAATACTGCTTCATCTTTTTGGCAAAGCCATGGAACATATTCAGAGCAACCCTCAACCTTTGCTACGTGAGCATTGTAATTGCTTTTCATCATAAGAATGGTTGCATAAGACATATCTTTTGTTATTTTTTCATGGTTGGAAATCCAAAAAGTCTGATAATTAGCCTTATCAAAAACATCAACAATAGAATCGAACTTTGTTAAATCTGGTGTTGTATTTGTATTCTCCATAAAGCTCAACAATGGTGGAATACAAAGAGCAGTAACAGATTTCATAGAAATAGTATTTGTAAAAGCAAACATATTGCCTGAATCAACTAACTTTTGGCAAAGAGGTGTGGAATCATATTTTTTGTTATAAAGTCCCATAACAAGCCTAGATTCAGATTCTCCAACTACAAATATAACAAATGGTGTATCTGATTTGTCTGATATTATTTCGACTTTATTTGTTTTATCAGCCGCTAACTTAGCAATATAACGCTTAACTTTGAAACCGTGATTAATGGAATAAATAGTCTTCACAATTGGAGCATTGGCAGAATTGCCACCAAGCTTATGACCAGTAACAGCAAAAACAATTAACAACACAAAAATAGTTATAAAAGTTTTCTTATATTTCAGGATAAAATCACTTATTTTTTCTGCAAAATGCCAAATTGCCCATGAAATAGCTACCATTGCTACAATCAACACTACAGTAGACCAGTCAAAGTAAAGCTCAAAAAAGCTTCTAACCTCTGACATATTATTTGTATCACCCATTATGCTAATCATAGGCTTGCTTATAGATAATTCAAACTTTGTTATACAGAAAAATTCAATTAAAGCAAGAAACCAAGTTATCAGATATATTCCTATTAGATAAACTTTTTTAAGAAGTTTGAAATAAAACAAATAATTTATTAAATAAAGAATAACGCCAGTAATTACTGCAATAACACAAAGATTTGAAAATTGAGCAAGACTAAAATAGTCATATGGAAGACGCATTACTTCCCCGTCTAAGCGTTCAATTCCTTTAATAGTTGCGAGAGTCGGAATTAATACAGAAGAGAGCAATGTTGATAATGTTATAGCTGTAAGTTCTTTTTTCATCAGTGTTTCATTTTCAAAAGGTTACTTTTTTATAGATTCTTCGATAGCTTTAGAGCGTTTTAACAAATCATTATCAGAAACCTTCATAGCCCTTCTTTCTATTTTACGTTTCTTTAATATTTCTGGAAGCATTTTCAAGCAGGCAAATAAAGCTTTTGGAGTAGGATTAATTATAGTCCAGAAAAGGCTAGACAAAAGCAATTTAGAGTCATGGATATTTTTCCATACAAATATGATCCTATTGCGCTTAGAAAGGTATTTGGTGAAAGGATTGGTCTTGCTTTGAATAGTACCACCACATTTGTGTCTTGGTTTTGTATCAGAAGCATAAATTATTTTACCGCCTCGTTTTAAGCCTCTATAAAGAAAATCCGTTTCCTCTAACAAATAAGGATTAAATAGGTTACAAAAACCACCAAGTAAATCATACCATTTTCTATTAACGATTAAATAAGCACCTTGACCGCCAATGCATTCATATTCTTTATTCAAATCTAGTCTGTCATTTTTTATGTTTTCAGTAAACCTTGGGAAGCCTCTTTTCCAGTGAAAAAGCTTAACCCCATCATTCTGTTCTTCTGTATCTGGAAATTTCGGATAAGCAACATATCCACAACAACTTATAGCAAATACATCATCGCGCATATATTTCTTTAAAGTGTTAAAGAAATCAGGTTCAAGAAACACATCGTTATCTAAATTACATATCCAATCACAGTTATTAGCCTTAATACCTAAATTTTTAGCAGCACAAATACCATTTTCTTCATTAGTAGTTCTTAAACATATAACATCAGGAAAAAGCATTGGTAATTCACTATAGGTATTATCATCTGAGCAATCGTCAACAACAATTATATTAATCTTGTCTGATGTGTTTTCTGCTGCTTTAATAACAGTCGGTAAACATTCTTTTAAATGATGAAGTCCATTTTTAGATGGTATAACAACCGAAATAACCATAAAACTATTTCCTTAACGCTTCATATTTTAATCCATCAACAACAACGCGTTCTCTAGGAATAAACTTTTCATTTACAACGCTTTTTGTAGCATCATATTGTTTTGTTTCTATCTTAGCCAAATCAAGTATTACGTGAACAAGATTGTCTGTCATAAAAGGTTTATTTATAGCTTCTTTAATTTGTTCAACTATTTGAGGATTCTTTTCTTTATATTTATCTGAAACCCATATCAATAAAGGGATTTCAACCATATATTTTGATACATTCGTTGGACCATGACCTTGAAAACCCGCTTGCCACATTTCTTCACCATGATCTGAAACATATACAAGAAAAGCTTCCTGGTCTTTAAATCTATTTATAATTTCATTAAGAATATAGTCGGTATAATAAATAGTATTTAAATATGAAGCTAATAACTCTTTTTGATTGTCTTTAAAACCATCTTCTTTTATATCCGAAGCCTTAAAATGCCTAAAAGAATCAGGGTATCTATCAGGATACCTTATATGACTTCCCATAATTTGGAAACAGAAAAGGTTTTTGTCTTTTTGGGGAACTTGATTTTTAATATAATTATCCAGATGAGGTAACATAACTTCGTCTTTCAGACATAAGTATGAAGTAAATTCTGTATTGCCAGAAATCTTAGCTGTAAAAGTCGAATAATTGCAACGAGTACTCATATATGTAGCATAAGACAAATCTTTAGTAATTTTCTCGTGATTAGAAATCCAAAAAGCCTGGTAACCTGCTTTGGTAAAAACATCTACTATAGGATCAAATTTTGTTAAATCTGTAGTTTCTGTAGTGTTATCCATAAAGCTTAATAAAGGTGTCATAACTTGAGCAGTAGAAGACTTCATTGAAATAGTATCCGTAAAGGCAAACATATTACCAGAATCAATAAGCCTGTTACATAAAGGAGTACTATCATATTTTGTATTATACATTCCCATGAAATGACGAGCTTCTGATTCTCCTATTACAAAAATAGCAAAAGGAGTATCCGCATTATTTTTGGTTATTTCAACTCTATTTGTCTTATCTGAAGAAAGTTTTGCCAGATTTCCCTTCACTTTTAACCAATATTTAGCACAATATATAGTTTTCATAATAGGTGGGGAACAGGTTAATCCACCTATTTTATGAGTTCCATATAATGAAAGAGCAACTAATGCGATAAATATACCAATAAAAATCTTTTTATTATTTTCTACAAAATCATATATTTTTTGACTATAGTGCCAAATTAACCAGCTTATCAATAGAGTTCCCGTAATAATTAGAATAGCACTTAAGTCAAAATATGTTTGGAAAAAGCCCTTTACTTCTAAAAAATTATTGGTGTCTGCCATTATGGAAGTCATTGGCGGACTTATAGCTAAACCAAATTTTGAAAGACAGAAGATTTCAACAATTATTATAAATATATTCAACAAATACAAAAAAATAAAATATATCTTTTTTAATTTTTCAAAATAAAATAATAAACTGAAAAGACCGAAAACAAAAGTTACTAAAATTGCTGTAACAATGAGATTAGCATATTGCCCAAATGTATATAAGCTAGTTGGTAAATATATTACTTCACTAGGTATTTTATCAACTTTACATATCACACAGGTTATAGGAACTAATAATGCTGAAAGTATTGTTAATATAGATAATGCAGTAATTTCTTTTTTCATTTGCATTTCGCCAAAAATATGATTTTTGCCCCCATAGTTTATTCTAAAATATTTTTTTTTGCAATAATTCACCTTAATGGTATTTCATATTAAATCGTAGAATGTAGGAAACTATGATATAATCATTTCTATATTATTAGTTTTTGGATATTAATAATGCAGAATACGACAGAAAAGAAACAAAATTGGGTTTCAAAATTATTTTTGCTTGCTACAGTTTTCTTTTTGCCAGTTCATTTAATATGGTTTGCCCAAACTCCTGTTTGGTTTCCTCTAAGATGCTTCTTATTAGGTTTGCCTATTACTTTTTTTATGTTCATTCCAGCTTTTTTATTCCCTAAAATTGCTAAAACTTGGGCTGTTATTCTTTCAATTATCTTTGTACCTGCTATTATTTTCTCAGGAATGCACGTATATTTCTTTAATGCAATGATAACAGAACAATCCTTGTTTGCTATTTTTGAAACAAGTTATAGTGAATCTCATGAATTTTTACAGGCTAATGTTAATTTTGGTTCTGTTTTATGCTTGCTTATGCTTATAGCTATACCTATTTTTTTTATTGTCAGATTTTTGAAACAAGAAATAAAACCCTGCAAAGCTTCTAAAATTTCAGCTATAGTTTTAATTATTCTATGTATACTTTTATTTTCTTCAAATAGACAGAATAAAATGCTTGATCAAAACATCATAATTCAACTTATCCAAAGTTATAAAATCTATAAAAAAAATATTGTAGAACTAAATGCTTATATGGAAAAAATGAAAAATTCTAAAGCACCAGGTGTAAAATGTCTTTCTGATGATTCAATTACTCTTCTTGTTGTAATAGGAGAATCTTCAAATAGACATCATTGGGGAATTTATAATTATTTCAGGAATACAACTCCAAAATTAAATTCTATAAAAAATCAGCTATTGATATTTAATAATTCCATTAGCGCTTGGGCAAGAACAACTACCTCTGTTAGTGATGCTATGACCTGTAAAGGTATTAAAGATATAGAAGAAGCTCCATTAGTTAATATATTTAAACAAGCTGGATTTGAAACAATATGGATATCTAACCAAAATACTGTTGATAATTCAAATGCTATAGTATGCTTAGTTTCAGGAGCTGATAAAACCATATATCTGAATCGTGGTGGAGACCAATGCTATGCTAGAGTTTATGATGAAAAGATTTTCCCTGTTTTAAAAGAAATATTAGAAAAAGAACCTAAAAACAAAAAACGTGTTATATTTATCCACACAATGGGTTCTCATGTAAACTATGCTTCTCGTTATCCAGATAATTACGCCTTTTTTAATAATGAAAACGAAATTACAGAAAAGTCTTGGTTTGGTAGAAAAGCTAAAAAATATATAAACGATTACGATAATACCATATATTACACAGACTACATTATTTGTGAATTTATAAATATGATTAGAAAAGAGCCTGGAAGTGCTTTATTATTCTTCTCTGATCATGGGGAAGAGTGCTTTGATTCTCGTAATCAGCATGGACATCATGATTCTTTAGAGTCACGTTTTTACTTTGAAATACCATTTTTTATTTGGCTTTCCGATGATTATAAATCTAAATTATCTTCAGATACTTACAAATTATGGCAAAATGCAACAAATAAACCTTTTGTAAATTATGCCGCTTATTCTATTCTAAACTTAGCTAATATCACCTTAGATTGTGATAATTTGAATAAGTCTCCTTTATCAGAAAATTTTAAAGAAGAACCTAGAATTGTTCATGGTAAAAATTTTGACGAATATTTTAAATAGAAAAAAGGCTCGCAATCGCGAGCCTTTTTTATTACTTTCTATTTTTTTTACTTACTTCGCAAACTCATCAACCTTAGTTTGCAAGTCGGCTGCGATTTTGGCTTCGATTTTGGAAGCTTCTTCAACATTCTTTGCTCTGACAGAAACGTAGGTTTTGAGCTTTGGTTCGGTGCCAGAAGGTCTTACTACTACAGAGCAGCTGCCATCCATAAGGAACTTGATAACATCAGATTTTGGCAAGCCATCGATGCCTTTGTTGTAATCGAGCATTTTGTTAACTTTTACGCCGCCGATTACATCAACACCCTTAGCAAAGCCGGTAGTAACAGCTTTCATCTTGGCAAGGCCTGCAGAACCTTCGAAAGTATAAGAATGAGTAATGTTCAGGTTATAACCGAACTTAGCATAGAGTTCGTTCAAACGTTCAATAAGGCTCTTATTGTGAGTCTTGTAGTAAGCAAACATTTCGCAGATTAGGAAAGCAGCATTAACAGCGTCTTTATCTCTGGCATGGGTACCGGTAAGATAGCCATAGCTTTCTTCAAAACCAATCAAGTAAGATTCGGGGTGACCGCCTTTTTCAAGAATAGCAATCTGTTCGCCAATATATTTGAAACCAGTCAGAACGCTGATTGTCTTAGCACCATAGCTTTCAGCAATAGCGTCTGCAAGGTCAGTAGAAACGATAGTCTTAATAACAGTGGGGTTAACTGGCATTTTCTTAGAAGCAATCAATCTTGAGCAGATATAATCAACCAACAAAAGACCTACTTCGTTACCAGTCATAAGTCTGTATTCGCCCTTGTCGTCTTTTACAGCAATACCGACTCTATCGCAGTCAGGGTCAGTAGCAAGAAGCATATCTGCATTCAAACGTTTGGCATAATCCATACCAAGCTGCATAGCTTCTTTAATTTCTGGGTTCGGGAATGGGCAAGTCGGGAAATGACCGTCTGGCATTTCCTGTTCTTTAACTACTGTTACGTTAGTAAAACCTGTTTCTTTCAATACTCTGGTTACAGGAACAAGACCAGTGCCATTAAGCGGTGAATAAACGATAGCAACATTCTTGTCTATCTTTTCGCCGTTGAGCATAGAAAGCTTTTTGATGGTTTCGATAAAAGAAGTGATAATGCTTTCAGGAATATATTTGATTGTGCCTTTTTTCATGCCTTCATCGAAGTTGCCTTGTTTAACATCTTTGAAAACATCGGTTTTGTTGATTCTATCCTGAATTTCTTTAGCAGCATCAGAAGTAATCTGGCAGCCGTCAGCACCATAAACCTTGTAACCATTGTATTTTGATGGGTTATGAGAAGCTGTAACCATTACGCCTGCAGAACATTTGAGTTCTCTTGTGGCATAAGAAACACAGGGAGTAGGCATTAACTGCTTATAGATGTAGACTTCGATTCCGTTAGCAGCAAAAACTTCAGCAGCAGTTCTGGCAAACAAATCAGAATTGATTCTTGAGTCAAAGCTGATTGCAATTCTTCTGTCACCTTCTTTGTAGTGGTTAACCACATAAGAAGCTAAACCTTGAGAAGCCTTAGCAACAGTATAAACATTCATTCTGTTGGTTCCAGCACCAAGAACGCCTCTCAATCCGCCAGTCCCAAAAGCTAATTCTGTATAAAACGCATCTTCAATCTTTGCATAGTCATCTTTAATAGCAACCAATTCAGCGTTTATATCTTTATTTGCCTTAGTTGCTTCAACCCATCTTGCATATTCTTTTCTAATTTCAGTTTCGTTCATTCCTGTTTTTATTCCTTTCCCTAATCAAGGCTACATACAACAAAAATATTATAAAACAGTAAAATCTAAATGAAAAGAAAAATCAATCAGTTATTGTTATTTTTGAAAATCTAAGCAAACGTTCTGGGAAAAACTGGTATTCACAAAGAACTTCTTCTTTAAACCCATCAGGTAAAGCAAATAGTGGTTCTTTTGTCTTTTTATCAATATTTTGTATCAATATAAAATATGAACAAATTTTTCTTTTATAAAAATCAACTATCAATTTTAAATTATTATTTTTATATTCTTCCTTTGTTTTATCAGGATTTTTATTATTTGCATTAGGTAAATCACTATTTAAGCTTATCGCACTATAACCTAACGGCACAAACAAACCTGGTCTTTCTACTATGCAAATATAATCTTTTTTATTTGGGAAATAGGCTTGTAGATATTTTCTACCCTCTTTAAATTCGTTATATAATTCATTTGTTTTTACTCCACAATTATTGCCTGCATCAGGCCAATATATAAAAACAAGAAAAATTGCAGATAAAGCACAATATGATTTCTTTAAACCATACTTTTTATTGCATTCAGATAAAAAATGAATTGCCATTATTACAATGAATGGTAAAAAAATCAAACTTTGTCTACTTATTATTACATCTGTAAAATCTGTCCAACTATAAGAAAACTTAGCAATAGAATGAAGGAAATAAAACAATAAAAAAGCAACAACAAATAATCGAGTAGACTTAGTATCTAAACAACCAAATGACAGATTCGTTTCTTTTCTAAATATATCTAATACAAAAATGATAAAACCAATTATTCCCAAAATACTTAAAATAGGAATTATCCCATAAGCTTCTTCACCAGATAAGAAGAAAACAAAAGCCTGAATAGTATTATTACATAACCAGTTTAATCCAAAACCTTCTTCTAACTTATCAACCTGCCAAAAGGAAGGGTCGTTTGTTATTCTAAAAAGCCAAGCTGAAGGTAGCAATAAAAGAGGGAATAACCAAGTTTTATAAGTTAATTTTGAATATTCTGATTTAGGTAACCAATAAAATATAAGGGGTAATACAATAAAAACAGATAGAATTGATTCATATCGGCTTTGTCCAATAATTGGCAACCATAGCAAAAGAACTTCTGCAAAAGAAGCTTTTCGTTGCTCAATAAATTTATAAATTAAAACCAATAAAACCAGTGAACAAAACATATTAAACAAGTCGAAGCCCGCCGAATTTGCATAAAGCAAGAAAATTGGATAGGCCGACAAGCAACATAATCCACAAATTCCCCAAAAACGACCTTTATAAATCTGAATTAGATAATAAATTAAGAATAAAGAAAGAACGCCAAAAATAAAATTTAAAATAAAAACATTTTCAGCTTTGTATCCTAATACGGTATGAACCAAACTTAAAAAATAAGGGAAAAATGCTGGTCTTTTATCAATACCAATCCTAATTAATCGCTTTTCTCCTAAGTTTCTATTTAAAGAAGAATAAACAATATAACATTCTCTTTTTTCATATAAAGTTTGAGAATCAGATACTAAATTTGTTTCATCAGCAAGAATTCTGAAATCTGGTTTACAAGCAAAAATACCCAATATCATTAACAGAACTGAAAGTATAAGAGCAAACCAATGATATTCAAAAAAACTTTTAATTTTAGTATAAAAGACTTCTTTCTCTATTTTTCCTTCGTTATTAAATAAAATTACTTTAAAAAAACAAATTATCCAAAAAAAGAGAGTGATAGAATGAAAATAAAACACTGTTTTCGTGTATAAATCTATTAACAAATAATCAAATTGTAAAAAGCCTAAAATAATAGCTAAAATACCAACAAATGAAAATATTACAATGTTTTTCATTTGTTCATACCTTTGTTAAGATCAAAATAACACTCAGATATTCTTAAATACTGATCAACCATTATTTGAGTTTCATATAAAGTCTTTAGTTTTAGTTCCTTAGGAACTCTGCAACCAGGTATTGGCATATTAGTATCCTTTTTGATTAGCTGAGCAACTATTAAATAACTATATGTTCTATTATAAAAGTTATTAGACACTGTATTAAATCTATCATTTAAGTAATCAAAACTTATACTGTTATATTTTAAAGGAACATATAAATTTGATCTATCTGCAACCAAAATATACTCATTCTTATTTGGCAAATATTCCTTCAAATACTCACGTGTAGCCCTAAACTCTCTATACAAAGTCAAATCTCTAACTCCAAGGTTTTGTCCTGCTACAGGTAAATAAACAAACATCAAAGTTAACACGCCTAATAATATATAAGATTCCCTAATCTTAAACTTTGAACAAAGTTTGTGACAAAATATAATTGTAAAATATACAAAAAGAGGCAAGAAAATAATAGCTAACCTTGAGCTGGTTCTCATTGTAAAATCACCACCCCAAAAAGCAAATCTAATTACAGCGTGAAAAATATAGAAAAGAGTTAAAGAAACCACAAAAAGAATCTGTTTCATAATATCTTTATTACCATGAAAATCATTTGTGTTTTTTTCTTTTCTAGAAACATCATATTCTGAATCTGTATTTCCATAATCGTCTGAGTATTTCAATGAATTCTCATATTCAGAAGCAGTATTCTTTTTAATCATCAAATCTATTGTAGCCCATATTATCCCCACAATTGCAATATATGTAACAATAGGAACTGCACCAAATGCTAAATCTTTTCCAATAAAAAACATACCTGCTTTTTCTAAATTAGCTTTAAAAAAGTTAAATGAAAAAGCACTTCCCTTGTCTTCGGCTTCTAAAGCCTTCATATTAAAAGTTAAAAGTCTTAACCAAATTACAGGAATAAAAAATAAAGGAGTTAAAATGAGTTTATAAGAAAATTTTAAATACTCTGATTTTGTCAACAATAAGAAAATCACAGGAAGAACACAAATTACTGCGGTTACAGATTCATATCTTGTCTGGCTAATTAAAGGTAGAAATAATAATAAAGCTTCTGCATTAATCGCTGTTGGTTCTTTTATAAACATTAGCAATAACCAAAATAGTATTAAAGAGAAAAGAAGATTAAAAACTTCAAATCCACCAGAAGTATAATATAAAACAAAAATAGGATATGAAGATAAAAGCAACATCGAACATATTCCCCAGAATTTACCAAATTTATAATTAATTAAATGGTAAAGGAATAGTAATGTGAAGAATGCAGTAATAATGTTTGTTATAAAAATATTTTCAGGTCTATAACCAGTAAAAGAATGTAAAAAACTAACAGTTAAAGGAAATAAAGCAGGTCTTTTATCTAGTTCAGCTCTAATAACATTTTTGAAACCAAAATAATAATACAAAACAGATGTATAATTCTTACATTCTCTATTCTCGTATAAAGCCTGAGAAACAGTCAAAAGATTTGTTTCATCTGCTAAAATTCTAAAATCAGGCTTAGATACAATTGTTCCTAATACAACAAGAATTAAAGCTATAAAAACAGCTAATTTATGATTTTTCCAATAACTAGCAATATCTTCAATAAAACTTTTTTTTCTAGTTCTAATAAAAGAAAATATCCAAAATATAACATTAAATAATAAAATATAATAAATATAATCAATGTAGAGTTTTCTCATTGTTTCTTCAGGCAATTTCAACCCCCAAAAAAACGAAAGAAAAACGGTGATTATTGTTAAAATAATATTTATATAGCTCAATATCATAATTCAGCCTCTTTGCCTAAAACAGATTTATCTGGTATATAACGGGATATTCTCAGCAAATGGTCTTGCATTAAGAATTTTTCATATACCACTTTTTGTTCTGCACCAATAGGTATTTTATACCCATCTAAAGGTAGATTCGTTTTCAAATCAATAATTTGAACAATTAGAAAATACAAACAATATTTTTCATCATAGTAATTATTAATTATTGGCTTTAATATATCTGAATTATAATTATCAAAACCAACAGCATTGTATCCTAAGGGTGTAAGCAAATTGGGTCTTTCTCTAATAACAATGTATTCTCTTTTGTTTGGAAAATTAGTTTCTAAATAATCAACTGTTGTTTTCATATCTAATAATAATTCATAATTTCTAAAAGCAAAATTAGTCAATTTTACGGCATCAGGAAGATAAAATAAAAAGATTGTAAAATATATAAGTCCAAAAATATATTTATTAACCTGAAATTTGTTTACAAACGAAATAAGAAAATAAATAGACATAAATATAAATAAAGGTAAAAAAACTATACCAAGCCTACTAATAATAGGATTAGTCAAATCTATCCAAGAATAAAAGAATCTTACAACTGCATGTAAAAGATAAAAAACAAAAACAAAAAAAGAATATATTTTGAAATTACTTCTCTGTTCTTTTTCTACAGAAAGATTTTCTTTTAAGAAATTATTATAAACAAATATAACAAAACCTATTACAGCTAAAAAACTAATAATTGGAATAATTCCATAAACTGTATTTCCTGAAAAATAGAAATTGAAAGCTTTATTCAAATTGATTATAAACCAATTAAAACCAAATCCTTCTTGTAAATTATCTACCTGCCAAGAATAAGCATTATTTGTAGTCAATCTTAGCCAAACAGGTGCAATAAACAATAAAGGGAAACAATAAATTTTATTGCTTAATCTAGAATATTCTTGTTTAGGCAAAAGATAGAGAATTACTGGAACTGCAACAAAAAATGAAAGAATTGATTCATAACGACTTTGAGAAATCAAAGGAACAAAAAATAATAATACTTCAGCAGTTATTGCAATAGGTTTTTTAATATAATAAAAAAGACATAAGAAAAGAATCAAAGAACATAACAGGTTAAATACTTCAAATCCAGCAGAGTTAACATACATAATAAATAAAGGATAAGAAACTAATGATATAGCCCCTAATAATCCCCAATATTTACCCCAAATTATATAAATCAAATAATAGACCAAAAATAATGATAAAAACCCTATTATAAAATTAAACACAAACACATTTTCTGCTCTATAACCTGTTATAGTATGAATTAAATTTAATAAATAAGGGAAAAATGCGGGTCTTTTTTCAATCTTATCTTGCAAAATATCTTTTTGCGAAAACGGATAATCAAAAGAAGAAATAGTTAAGTGTGTTTCCTTGCTTTCATATAAAGATTGTGAAATTGATACAAGATTAGTTTCATCAGCTAATACTCTAAAATAAGGTTTACAAGATATAGTTCCAATCGTCATTAATATCAACGATAAAACCATTGCAATCCAATGTTGCTTAAAAAAAACGCTTATTTTACTTATCACAAAACAATAAATTGATTTTACCCTCTGGTTTTCTAACCCCATAAATGCATCTATTAATGTATCTAACCAAAGAAATAAACTAATTGTTAAAAACCAATAAACTGATTTTTGGTAATACACAATCATGGTTGGCACATCAAAAGCAAAGAATCCTAGCCAAATAGATAAAACAGAACTTAATATAATAAAAAAAATATTAAATTTTGCCTTCATCTTTTACTACTGCATCTCCAAGATTATTCTTTTTTAAATAGTTCTCACCAATTAATAAAGCAGCGTAATCATCTATAGGTCTTGGAGGAAACTGCATACTTATCGGTATAAATTTCCAAATTCCTTTAGGAGGATTTTCTTTAAAATATATAGATCTTGCCATAAATGTAGTATTTTTTTCGTCACCAAGTTTTATTTCTATGTCTAGTTCTAAACTATTAAAAAGTTTGCATAAAACAGCACATTTTGTGCCATTTCCCATAACAATAAATAAAGGAGGATTTTTAGTATCTCGACAATATTTTGCAAAAACTCTATGCATATCTTCGAGATAACCTATACCCAAATCACCATGAGTATAGTCTAGGTTTACAACTGCATAACCAACTTTATCTGACCCTGGATCTACAGCAAAAATCCATTTTTTTTCATCTATATTGCTCATATTCAAACATTTGTTTCAGGAATAGCAATACGGTAAATATTACAAGCTAGTTGTTTTATTTCTTCATACCCCTCTAATTTTTCAAACCATTTTTCAGGAATAGCACTTAATCCAAACCAAGCTCCAAACATACCGCCAGCCATAGCTGCAATAGCATCTGAATCTCCACCACAATTAGCAGCACCAATTATCATATTGTCAAATTTGCCTTCAGCTCTCAAAAACCAATAAAGGGCTGAAGCAAAGCAATCCACACAATAACCACTATTTCCTATATTAGAAATAGCTCTTTTTGAATCAAGCTTTAAAGAATCTTTAACTATTCTTAGCTTCCTTCCCATTTCAATTACATAGGGTTGAGCTTTCTCTATGGCTCTATTACATATAATATCAACAGAAAATTCTTCACCGGATAGTCCCATATTTATTACTGCTGCTAAAGCAAGAGAAGTTCCTAAGCAACGTGAATCTGTGTGGCTTAAGCGACAAGATTTATCTATGCTACTTTTTAACATCGTTGCTGATTTGCTAAAAGCTAAAGCGTATGGAAGAGTCCTACCAACAGCATTACTTCCTGCTGACAATAGACCTGATGTTTCCCAGGTTGCACCAGCAGCAAGCTTTCTGCATGCAGTCATAACCGTATTCCCGGGAAATCTCCATTCCGATCTCTTTTTTTGTGAGTGAAACCAATCAATAAATTTTTTCTCTAAATCTTTTATTGAAAAACATCCACAATCAGAAAGACTTCTTGCAATCAAAAGCATCAATTGTGTTTCATCAGAATATTGACCAGGCACAAGATGAGATAAAGGATGTGATATTGAAGCTTTCGTATAATATTTTATTATTTCTTCGCCATCTTCAGGGAATCTTATAACATCTTCTATTGGAGATGCCAAAGCATCGCCAATAGCATAACCAAGCATACTCGCTTGAAACTTATCAATCATTTTTATCAACCTTGTTTGCTTGGGTTATTATTGAATCACGTAGCCTAATTTCCTTTAATGTGAGAAAAACACCGGGATTCTTTTCTAAAAAATGGTAGAACTCAAAAACATCCATTGTATAAATCACTGAGTTTTCAACAGCTTTGTATGAAAAACGATAACCGCCCCTTCTCATATCACCATATATTTTAAATAGAAAACTACCACGCAATCCTCTAACTATTTCTTTATCGTCTCTAACTAAAGCAACAGCACCACTATCTATCAAGAAGAATTTACTTCTAACTCTACCTTGATGAGCAAATATAGTGCCTTCATCTATTTTCTCACGACTCATAATACCCTGTAGATGAGTTCTCTGAGTTGGAGTAAGGGATTTTAAAACTGGTGTTTCATCAAACAACTGCCATGTATCAAATTCTCTATTTAGAGCAACAACTTTCATACGACGAGCAACTTCTGTACCTCTTATAAAATATAAGAAATCGTATTTATCCATAGAAAGCACTTTCATTTCTGATTCAGCAATAACATTAGCATTTCTAGGCTTATTAAGAATCATTGAAGTTTCGCCAATATAATCATTGTTGCTATATACTTTGAATACTTCTCCATTACGTTCAACACGAGCTCTACCGCTGACAATCATAAAGAATCTATCACCAATAGCACCTTCTTTTATCAGATAATCACCTGGTTTATAATGTTCGACTTTAACTAAAGTCAAAAATTCTCTTGCTTTATCAATGGATAAATCAGAAAACAAATCAATATGACTTAATACATCTAAGTATTCAAGAGCCTCATTTGTTGGAGGTGGAGCTACAGGAATTATTATAGATGATTCTCTACCATCAGGAGCCTTTTTTAAACCAGAATCTTTTGGCACTTTAGTGTCACTTAAATGCATTAAATATAAGCGTTTTTTAACAGAATCAGGTAAATCAATCAAATTCTGCATAGGAGTATGCAGAGGTGGCATACCTGCTTCATGGAAAATAACAGTATGGTGCCAAGGGAAGTTTTGAAGCTCAATCATTCTAAAACGATTTATATCCCCTCGTTCATATAATTTCTTAAAGAATTTAGGGTCATACATTGAATCTGAAGAGTTTACAAAACTTTTTCCTTGAAAATAAACTTCGAAACCAATAGTTGGAATAGAATGAAGAGTATAGAAAAATCTAAATTCTCCACCATTAATTCTAATTGGAACTTGTAGATTAATAGGATGGAATTTAAACAAACTCATAAAAGTACTACGAGTTAAACCAGTCAAAGGTTGGTATTTTCTGATAAAACTTTCCATGACTGTTTCAGTAGTGTATAGATTAATCTTTTTTTCTTCTAATAATTTTTGAAGAATGCCCGAATCGTGGTCTGCATGGCAATGGCTTAAAATACAATCATCTATTAATCTTGGATTTATATCCATAGTTTTAAGCCATTTGGTAGAATCAACAGGTGGATCAACCAAAATACCACGTTTATTTATCCAAAGAATAAAACCACTGGTTAACTCTTTGGTATCAAAACCTGAGCCAGAACCTATTACTGTTAATCCAAACAGAGGTGGTTCAAAAGGTTTTGTAGAATCAACATCAGGAACATTTGCTCCAAAAGAAATATCTAATGGCACTTCTGCTAAAACATTTCTTCCGTCAACAACTTTTAATATATCTTTGTTTCGTTCAAGAGCCATATTTCCGAAAGGAACACGATTATTAGGACCCCAAGAAATAGGAATAATCATATCAGACAACTCAGCTTTTCGTTTTCCTGACAAGCCATCTGCACGTAAATATTCCATTTCAGCTCTAAGATTTGGAATTAAATCTCGATTAATACCGTATGGATATTCTCTGACAAGATTAATAACTTCTGGTCCTAACAATGCTTCTCGAACAACGTGCTGACAAGTCTTTAACTGATGATCGAAACCAATGATTCTAACAGGTCTTCTTTTTATAAAGAAATTATAGTAAGTAGGAAACTCAAAATCAGCTAAAGAAACACCTCGTTCCACAGAAAAAATCTTATTTGGAACGACGAAAGTGTCTGGAACTTCTCCAAGAACACTCATTGAGTCTTTGATTGTTTCAGGAGGTGCACCAATCTGAAGACATCCACAAGGAGTCTTAATAATATAACCACCTCTAGATAAACTAATCACTTCCAATGACATATTTGTTACTCCACCTACTATTCCTTTATAAAAAGATAATCAAAACAAGTAAATAATGCAAGTAAATTATAATAAACTAGTTAGATTGCAAGTTAAATTATTACCATGATAAAATAATATTATTATGCCAGACACAAATAACACATCAAATCAACAAGAAAATAATAATTTAAAAGATAATAATAACAGTACAAAGTCAACTGCCACAGCAACTTCAACTTCTGTCGATTCTGAATCTTTAAAAAAAGAAGAAAGTGTAGAAAAAGAAGAACCGGAACCAACTCTTGAAGAAGATTATGAAACACTAAAAAATATGAATCTTCTAAGAAATGTAATGATTAGAATGCAGTATGGCAGATACCCAAATAAAAAAATTAACGCTGTCTTACAACGAAGAATGAATTTTGATGAGTCAAAATTTCAAGGTACTCATATTGTAAGAATTATTATTTCTATTATGGCAGATTTTTTTATCTGTACATTTTTATACATTGCAATATGGCTTATTGCTAGTACAATGAATCTTAACGATTTAAAAGAAACCGCTTCTCTAGTAATTTCCTTGTTCTTCCTTTGTAGTTGCAGTTTCTTTGTTTTTAATAACTTATCCGTTCCAGATGAAAAAAAATTAAAAGAAGCAATAAAAGATAAAATGAACGAAATAGAAAAAGAACTAAAAATAGAGAAAAAAGAAAATGACAACAAACCTGAAAAACAAAGTTAAAAAAATTATAAATTTACTTAGTAAAAAATATCCATCACCTCAATGTGCTTTAAATCATATGAGTCCATGGGAACTGCTTGTAGCAACAATTCTTTCCGCACAATGTACAGACAAAAGAGTCAACATGATTACTCCTGCACTATTTAAAAAATATCCAACGGTAGAATCTTTTGCAAAAGCTAATATAAAAGAATTGGAAGAAGCAATCCACTCTGCAGGTTTTTATCACAACAAAGCTAAAAATATTATTGGATGTGCTACAGAACTAATAAAACTATATAAAGGTGTTATACCACAAACCTTAGAAGAACTCACAAAATTACCTGGAGTAGGAAGAAAAACAGGTAGCGTGTTATTGGGAACAGCTTTTGGAAAAGCAGAAGGGATTGTAGTAGATACTCATGTATCTAGACTATCACAGAAAATAGGTCTTTCAAAAGAATCTGACCCTGAAAAAATAGAAAAAGACTTAATGAAAATAGTTGAAGAAAAACATTGGATTAATTTTTCACACTGGCTAATTTTACATGGAAGAGAAACCTGTATCGCCAGACGACCAAAATGCGAAGAATGTATCATTTCAAATTTTTGTGATAGTATGATGAATAAATAAAAAAAATGTCTGGATTGCCACGGCTCTTTCAGAACCTCGCAGAGGCTTTGCGAAAACTCGAAATTCTCTAAAAAAATAGTATTTCATTCTATGTTGTCTCACATTGTCATAACCGTATAGCTTTCAGGGCTAAAGCCCATACGCTATACTTATTATGACAAATGTGAAGACAATAAGCATAATCTAATTAGAACTTGAAAATCTAGTTTTCGCACACCCTCTCGCAATGACGTATTAAACCTGCAAACAACTAAAAATAAAAAACCTCGTAAATAATTACGAGGTTTTTTATTACTTAGAATTACTTTAAAGTTACCTTAGCACCGGCATCTTCAAGTTTCTTCTTCATAGCTTCAGCATCAGCTTTAGTTAGACCTTCTTTTACAGTCTTTGGAACGCTGTCAACTAAATCTTTAGCTTCTTTGAGACCAAGGCCAGTCAATTCACGAACAGCCTTAATAACATTGATCTTGTTAGTACCATTGCTTTCAAGAACTACGTCAAATTCGTCTTTTTCAGCAGCGGCAGCAGCGGGACCAGCAGCAGCAACCATAACTGGTGCATTAGCAGTAACATCAAATTTTTCTTCAATAGCTTTAACTAAATCAGAAAGTTCAAGAACGGTCATCTTTTCGATGGCTTCAAGAATCTGGTCTTTATTCATTGTAAAAACTCCTTAAAATTAAGTTAGTTGTAAAAATAATAAATTATGCTGCAGCGGGTGCATCGGCAGGAGCAGCAGCTTCTTCTCTCTTCTTGCGAAGAGCATCGATAACACATGCGAACTTGCGGATTGGACCTTGAACTGCAGAAGCAAGCATTGTATACAATTCTTTCTTGCCTGGTACTTTGGATAATGCAGTGAGTTTTGCAACATCAAGAATTTCACCATCCATAAAACCAGCCTTGAAAGTAAACTTCTTAGCCTTATCAGCAAATGCAAACAAAGCTTTAACTGGGGCTATTGGATCATCATAACCAAAAGTAACAGCAGTGTTACCTTTAACTGACTTTTCCAATTCAGCCATAGGTGTATCATGGAAAGCACGGCAGAGGAGAGTATTCTTTACAACGCGGATTTCAGAACCAGTTTCACGAACTGATTTTCTGAGAGCTGTCATATCAGAAACTTGAACGCCTTCGCAGTTAGCTAAAACAACAACTTGAGCTTTAGCAATCTTTTCCTGAAATGCTTTTACATAAGCTTCTTTTTTGGATAAATCTTTCATGTCTTCACCTCCTCCTTTGTTGAGGAATAAAAAAACCGTTTTCAGCACGAGACCGAAAACGGTTTGATATTATCTATCTAACATTTTCTAGTCTCGGCAGGGAGGTTCTATAAGAACCAATTACTTAAGACCTGCGGTCTTAGACCAGTAATTTCAAAGACGAAATCATTTATCTGATTCGGTCTTTGCTTCACTTAAATCTAGATCGTAACCAGGACCCATTGTTGAACTAAGGGTTACACCTTTGATGTAAGTACCTTTAGCTCCTGATGGTTTAGCTTTATTAATTGCTTGAAAGAAGGCTAGGAAATTTTCTTTTAGCTTTTTAGCTTCAAAAGAAGCTTTTCCTATTGACGTATGAATGATACCTGCTTTTTCAACACGATACTGGAGTTTACCAGCTTTTAATTCAGTGATTACTTTAGCAACATCCATTGTAACAGTTCCAACTTTTGGATTTGGCATTAAGTTACGTGGACCAAGTATTCTACCTAACTTACCAACAAATCTCATCATGTCGGGTGTTGCAACAGCGGCATCAAAATCTGTCCAGCCTCCTTCGATTTTGGCGACTAAATCTTCAGCACCAACGAAGTCTGCTCCAGCTGCCTGTGCTTCCTGTGCTTTTGGACCAGCAGCAAATACAACTACACGAGTAGTTTTACCAGTGCCATGAGGCAATACACAGCTACCACGCAACTGCTGATCTGCATATTTTGGATCAAGACCAGTGCGAACGGCTACATCGACAGATTCGTCGAATTTAGCAGTGGCAGTCTTTTTAACTCTTTCAAAAGCTTCATCCAAACCATATTGTTTAAGATGAACTAAATCTTTCTTTGTTTCGTTAAATCTTCTAGAGTGTTTCGGCATAATTTTCTTCCTCCTTTCTTTGAGGATTCGTTACTTTACCATAAAGTTAGTTGTTAGTCAACAACTTCCATACCCATGCTACGAGCAGTTCCTTTAACTACATTCATAGCTGCTTCAAGAGAAGCTGCGGTAAGATCTGGCATCTTCTTTTCAGCGATTTCTTTAATCTGAGCCATAGTGACTTTACCAACTTTACTGCGACCAGGTGTCTGGTTGCCTTTTGCAATACCAGCTGCTTTTTTGAGTAAGAACGCTACAGGCGGAGTCTTGGTGATGAAGGTGTAAGATCTGTCTGCATAAACAGAAATTTCAACCGGGATTATTGCATCGCCTTCTTTAGCCGTCTTATAGTTAAAGTTCTTACAAAAGTCCATGATGTTAACACCATGCTGACCAAGAGCTGGACCAACTGGAGGAGCCGGATTTGCTTTACCGGCAGGAATCTGTAACTTAACAACAGCAACTAATTTCTTGGCCATAATATTTAAAACTCCTTAACTAAGAACGATGTCTTCAAGTTTATAATCAAGCTTCTTCTAGTTGAATTAAATCAACTTCTATTGCGGTATCACGACCGAATATATAGACAAGCACTTTGGCCTTGCGCTTTTCTTGATTAATTTCTTTAATAACGCCTACAAAATCAGAGAATGGACCACCGATAATCTTTACATTCTGACCTTCTGTGAATCCAATAGGTGTCATAGCGGCAGAACGTTGTGGACCTATACCAGCGGCTCTAAGTATATTCTGAACTTCTTTATCGTGTAATGGTGTTGGCTTATTTCCTAATCCAACAAAACCAGTTACACCAGGTGTATTCTTCACTACAGTCCAAGTTTCATCGTCCATGTCCATTTGAACAAGAACATAACCAGGATATACTTTACGAGACTTAGAAGTTCTTTCACCATCTTGAACTCTTTCAGAGCTTTCTTCTGGAACTAATACCTGAAGAATGCTTTCTTTTTTTCCTAAGAGTTCAACACGATTTTCAAGATTCTTTTTAACTTTATATTCTGAACCTGAATTTGTATGGATTACATACCATTTTGCTTTTAAAATATCCACAATTAAACCTTATCCAATTCCACCAGAACTATTTACGATTGCAGAATATGCATATGCAAATAAAGCATCGCAAAGACCAATAAATAAACCTAAACCAATTGAAGAGATAATAACAATTCTTGTTGATACTCTTACACTTGCAAAAGTCGGCCAGGTGACACGACCATTTTTAGGTCTAACTTCAATCCATACTTCACGCAAGAATTGTAAGGTTTCTTTCCACCAAATTGCCAATCCAGAACTTTTTTCAGAATTTTCTAATTCTTTTTCCGATTTATTATTACTCATTTAACCCTCTTTTCGATTGGGGTATTTCAATCAGGCCAAGAGGGAGTCGAACCCCCAACCCCCGGTTTTGGAGACCGGTGCTCTGCCAATTGAGCTATTGGCCTAAACCTAATTGCTAACAGTCCCTACAATTACTTACCTTCTTTGTGAAGGGTGTGCTTGCGTTCGGCTGAACAATATTTCATTAGTTCAATACGATCGGGATTGTTACGCTTGTTCTTCATTGACATGTAGTTTTTGCGCTTGCAACTGCTGCAAACCAATGTAATTTTTTCACGCATAACATTACCTCGCTTAAAAAAGCCGACGTTGTCGGCTTTAAACACAAAAAGGTGGGACGGGGTTCGCCCCACCTTTACTTACAACAATTTCAGATTATTCAATAACCTGAGTAACTACACCAGCACCTACTGTGTGGCCGCCTTCACGAATAGCGAAGCGTAAACCAGTTTCACAAGCGATTGGTGTAATAAGTTCGCACTGGAACTTAGCATGGTCACCAGGCATTACAAGTTCTTGACCTTCGCCAAGAGTTACAACGCCAGTAACGTCTGTAGTTCTGAAGTAGAACTGTGGTCTGTAACCAGACAAGAATCTAGTATGGCGTCCACCTTCTTCTTTAGTAAGAATGTAAACTTCAGCCATGAATTTCTTGTGAGGATGAATGCTACCTGGTTTAGCAAGAACCATACCGCGTTCAACGTCTTTCTTTTCAACGCCTCTGAGAAGAACGCCGATATTGTCACCAGCCTGACCCTGATCAAGAAGTTTTCTGAACATTTCAACGCCAGTAACGGTAGTTTCACGAGTTTCTTTAATACCAACGATTTCAACCTTATCGCCAACTTTTACGATACCACGTTCAACACGGCCAGTAACAACAGTACCACGACCAGTGATTGTGAATACGTCTTCGATTGGGAGTAAGAATGGCTTATCGATAGCGCGTTCTGGTTCTGGAATGTAGGTATCAAGAGCATTCAAAAGTTCTTTGATTGGTTCTGCATCAGGACCTTTACCTTCTGCAAGACGAGCCTTTTCAGCTGAACCACGAATTACAGGAATATCATCGCCTGGGAATTCATATTTGCTGAGAAGTTCACGAACTTCCATTTCAACAAGGTCAAGAAGTTCTGCGTCATCAACAAGGTCAGTCTTGTTCATGAAAACAATGATTCTAGGAACGCCAACCTGGCGAGCCAAGAGGATGTGTTCACGAGTCTGGGGCATTGGACCATCAGTAGCGGCAACAACAAGAATTGCACCGTCCATCTGAGCAGCACCAGTGATCATATTCTTAATATAGTCAGCGTGACCTGGGCAGTCAACGTGAGCATAGTGACGAGTTGCTGTTTCATATTCAACGTGACAAGTATTAATGGTGATACCACGAGCTTTTTCTTCAGGAGCTGAGTCGATATCAGCATAGTTCATTACATTGCCATTACCATTCAGGTTAGCACATGTCATTGTGATAGCAGCAGTTAAAGTGGTCTTGCCGTGGTCGATGTGACCGATAGTACCAACGTTAACGTGCGGTTTTGTTCTTTGATAGGTTTCCTTTGCCATTTGGCTTCCTCCTGAAATTTTTGGGGTTTTATTTTAAAATCGCCCAATTACAAATAAAAGCTCGCGACCAGGATTGAACTGGTGACCTCTAGCTTACCATGCTAGTGCTCTGCCGACTGAGCTACACGAGCAATCGATTGGAGAGAGATGGATTCGAACCATCGTAGGCGCCAGCCAACAGATTTACAGTCTGCCCCCTTTAGCCACTCGGGCATCTCTCCGATTGAAAGCCGAAGATGGGACTCGAACCCGCAACCTGCTGATTACAAGTCAGCTGCTCTACCAATTGAGCTACTTCGGCGAATCGACAACAGTTTTTAAACTGTACCGCGTTTCACGGTAAGGGGATTTTATTATATTTCATTCTTAAAGTCAACAACTTTTTTAAAAATATTTTTTTTATTTTTATACTTGTTTAACTTTTTAACCAAACCACATTTTATATCATAGTTGTGTCTTAAATCGGTACAATTTATATTTGCCCACTTTAATAAACAGGTACATTTTATGAAACACTAAAAAGGATAAGAGAGAAAAAGTTAAGTAGCTTAATAGTTGATAAGCTAAAGATAGATTCAAAGATTAACTAAAAATAAAAACAAATAAAAAAACTACTGGAAAAAAACATTATTCTTTACATATTTACGTAGTATGAAAAAATTATTCAAAATTTTAAGCATAATAATTGGTGTTGTGTTTGTTAGCAATACAACATATGCTGCAGCTTGGAAAGTTAGTCGTTCCGTCTGGACTGAACAGGACGAAAAAGCCTACAGTAATTTTGTTGAGCGACTTTGTGATTCCAAATACGGGAATTTGAATAAATTTATAAAAGATCCTAAAGCAAATCCTTTCTACGGCGAAGAAGATAAAAAATTTAATCTTAGCCCTGATTGTGCTGATTTACCTTATTTAATTAGAGCTTATGTTGCCTATAAACTTAGATTACCTTTCAGTTATGTTTCTGAAATATCCGGGAAAGGTGGCGACGAAAGATACAGCAAAGGAAATAAACCTCTTAAATTTAGAGACCAAGATTATTTTTCTTCCCCACAACAATTATTTAATCAGGTAGTTCTAATAAACTCTGGGTATTTTAGAATGGATGTTTCATCAGAAACTTCAGACCATTATCCAATAAAAATAAACAAGAAAAACTTAACTCCTGGTACTATTTATTATGACCCTGATGGTCACGTAGCTTTAGTTGCTAAAGTTTTAGACAATGGACGAATAAGACTTATTGACGCACAT
Organism: uncultured bacterium; assembly: GCA_946407375.1. Lineage (GTDB taxonomy): Bacteria > Muiribacteriota > Ozemobacteria > Ozemobacterales > Ozemobacteraceae > RUG334. The sequence goes on along the minus strand of CAMJNS010000003.1, from coordinate 53,415 downwards.
CCAGACAAAAGCATATCTAAGCCATGGTTTGGAACCAAATTTTCCAAAGGGAACAAAAGTAATGGTGGTGGATTTAAAAAATGGCGTCAAATAAGATATACATCTGAAGGAAAGACTGTCAGAACTCAAAATCACAATTTAAAAGATTATTCAGCTACAGACCAATATCAGAAATCTTTTTCTATCAATGGGAAGAGTGGTGTTGGTTATCACGAATACATACGTCTTTCTATGGCTAACGCAAATAGTCGTTCTGACCCTATGACAGAATTTGTCTTTATGATGCAAGACATTTTTGAAGATATAAGATATCGAGCTATAGCAGTTGATGTTGCTATTCAAAAAGGCTGTCATCTAAAACCTCACCCAGGTTCTCTACCCTATAATATTTATGGCACAGACGGAATATGGGAAGAATTATCAACCCCATCAAGGGATGCCAGATTAAAAGTAGCATTTAGAGAATTTTACGATACGACAAGACAAATGGTTTTAACAGCAGAAAAGTATGATAAACAAACTGCAAGAGCTTTAGCTTATAATTTTTTAATCAAATATGATGAACTTAGTCCAAAATTTTGTATAACTTATGTTAATTCTGCAGGAAGAAGCGTGAAATTAACATTTGACGATGTTTGTCAGAGATTGTTTGATCTTTCTTTCGACCCCTATCACTCTATAGAATACCGTTGGGGAGCAAAAGGACAAGAATTAGCAACAGCCAATGATGGACAAACAAAACAAAAATTTTATGCGTTAGAAAAACGTTTACGTAATCAATTAGAAAGATTATATGGCTGCAATACACCTCTTAGTATGGGGCCAGATCAACATGTTGCAGTAGATATTAGATGCTGGTTGAATGCTTATCTTCAAGGTCATAAGATTGATAGAAACATTGTTGCATTCAACAAAGAAACTATCTATAACCAACCTGTTCCTTCTGAAAAAGAAGTTGTAGCTAGCAAACCAACCATTACAGATGACAAACCAATACAAGTAGCAATGTTACCAAAGAACAATACAAATAGAACAGTTAAAGAAAATACTCCTGTTTCAGCTAATTCTGCACTAATTAATAGAAATCCAGTAAATATACCTATATCATTAACTTCTGATAGCTCAGCTAAAAAATCTCAAACAAAAGAAATGAAAGTTGATAACTCCAAGTCAGAATCATCTAATAACTCTAATATTAATAAAGAAATCAAATCAGAAAATTCTAGAATAGAAATTGCTAAAATACCTGAAAAACATAAAGAACCAAGCAATAAAGAAACATCTAGCAATAATAACGATGACTCACCAACCAAACCAGAAAAAGTTAACAGTAATTCTTATAGCCCAGCAACAGACTTTTGGAATTCATTGTTAATTAAAGGCGATCAGATAGCAGCAACCATAGGTAACAGCAATAACTACAACAGTTCTAATAGATAAATTAACAAGTAAATAAACTTTCCATCGGGTTGATATTTTAGCAAAACCCTGTTATAATCGCTCACTATTACATACTTAGTGAACGGAGATAAATAAACGATGGGTATTTACGAAGAACTGAAAGCTAGAGGCCTGATAGCTCAGGTAACTGATGAAGAACAAATCAGAACCATGGTAAACTCTGGTAAAGCTAAGTTCTACATAGGTTTTGACTGCACCGCAGACAGTCTCACTGCTGGTCACTTTATGGCTTTAACTCTTATGAAAAGACTTCAAATGGCTGGCAATACTCCAGTAGCATTGATAGGCGGCGGCACCACAATGATTGGTGACCCATCTGGAAGAACAGATATGCGAAAAATGCTTACTCGTGAAGATATTAACCACAATGCCGAATGTTTCAAACGCCAAATGGAAAAATTCATAGAATTTGGCGAAGGCAAAGCCATAATGGTAAATAATGCTGATTGGCTACTCAACCTTAACTATATAGACTTGCTTCGTGAAGTTGGTCATTGTTTCTCTGTAAACAACATGCTTCGAGCTGAATGCTACAAGCAAAGAATGGCTCAGGGTCTTAGCTTCTTAGAATTCAACTACATGATTATGCAAAGCTATGACTTTTATTATCTATACCAGAATATGGGCTGCAATTTGCAGTTTGGTGGTGATGATCAGTGGAGCAATATGCTTGGTGGCACTGAACTTATCCGCAGAAAATTAGGCAAAGATGCTCACGCAATGACTATTACTCTTCTAACCGACTCTCAAGGTCATAAGATGGGTAAAACCGCTGGCAATGCTGTATGGCTTGACCCAAATAAAACTTCTCCATATGATTTCTATCAATACTGGAGAAATGTCGGTGATGCCGATGTTATGAAATGCATCAGAATGCTTACATTCCTGCCATTAGAACAGATTGATGAAATGGAAAAATGGGATGACAGCCGCATCAACGAAAAGAAGAAGATTTTAGCTTTAGAACTTACTTCTCTTGTTCATGGAAAAGAAGAAGCAGAAAAAGCCGCTGAAGCTGCTGTTGCATTATTTGCCGGCGGAAATGGCGATGATGCTAATATGCCCACAACTACTATTACATCTTCTGATTTAACTGATGGTGCCATAGGCATTCTCGACGCCTTAGTAAAAACCGGTATTGCAAAGAGCAAAGGTGACGCAAGAACCTTAGTAAAACAGGGTGGCATCACTGTCGACGGCAATAAAGTTGAAACTCAGGATTTCAAATTTACTGAAGAAATGCTTAAAAACGGCGCAAAAATCAAAAAAGGCAAAAAGATTTTCCATAAGTTAATTCTAGAATAAATCAAAAAGTTTTAAGCCTCGGGTTTTCCCGAGGCTTATTTTATTTAAAAACTTTTTCTCTTGTAGCCATATGAATATTAGTTTAATATTATAAAAAATTATTTTTTTGGAGATTATATGAAACTCTCTATTGTAATTCCTGTTTATAACGAAAAAAACACACTCAAAGACATAATCATGAGGGTTAAAGAAGCACCTGTAGAAAATAAAGAAATAGTGCTTGTTGACGACTATTCTACAGATGGCACAAGAGAACTACTTCAAAATGAACTTTATAAATTAGTAGACAAAGTAATTTATCACGACCACAACCAAGGAAAAGGGGCTGCTCTGAGAACCGGTTTCAAAGAAGTTACTGGTGACTATGTTATTATTCAAGATGCTGACATGGAATATGACCCCAACGAATATCCTCTATTGCTTGCACCAGTTTTAGCTGGTAAAGCAGATGTTGTTTATGGTTCTAGATTTGCAGGGGGCAATGCCCACCGCGTTCTTTATTTCTGGCATAGTCTTGGCAATACATTTCTGACTCTTTTATCAAATATGTGCACAGACTTGAATCTTACAGATATGGAAACCTGCTATAAACTTTTTAAACGTGAAATTATCCAATCTATAGATATTGAGGAAAATCGCTTTGGTTTCGAACCAGAAATCACCGCAAAAATTGCTCATTTAGGCTGTAATATTTATGAAGTTGGTATTTCTTATTATGGCAGAACCTATGCTGAAGGCAAGAAAATCGGTTGGAAAGACGGTGTCAGAGCAATATATGTAATTTTGAAATATGCTCTTAAACACAAAAAATTGTCTAGACGACTAAACAAAAATTAATATAGAGATAAGAGATTAGAGATTAGAGGTAAGAGAATTGTTTGTAGTCTAAACAATTCTCTTACCTCTAACCTCAAAAATCTAATTTCTAAGAACAATAAAAAAAGCTATAAATCTTTTAAAAACTACAAATAATCAGTATAACAAATGCACTCTACCCTAATCCAAATATTTGATAAAACCTATGAACTTTGCGACCAAATACAAGAAAGAAATTATGAACGAGCTTCTTATGAAAAATTATGTTCAGAAGTATTTCCAGGTCTAACTTTCGAAAAATGGTATCAAGCTGGTTATTGGAATGGAAATCTTTTTAATCCTCATGTTTTAAAAGATGGTGACGACATAGTTTCTGCCATTTCTGTAAACAAAATGAACATACAGATTGGAAACTCGAAGCCTCGTTTATATATTCAGCTTGGCGGAGTTATGACTTCAAAGCCTTACCGCAATCAAGGTCTATCAACTACTTTGATGGATAAAATCCTTACCGATTGGGAAGATAATTGCGATGGAATATATCTCTTTGGACATGAAGGAGTTAGAGATTACTATCCTCGTTTTGGTTTTAAAGCTGTTGATGAATATCAGTATTATATGGATATAAAATCTGATATTAGTAACAACGACGCTTTGCGTCTAAATATGGATTCAAAAAAAGATGTTGATTTACTAATAGAACATTTTAAACTCGGCAATCCATTTTCTTTAATAAATATATCTAATCTAGGGCTTTTAATGTTTTATTGTATGAAATATAACAAAAATGATATTTATTATATTGAAGAAGAAGACGCAATCGCAATTGCTGGTTACGAAAAAGAAGTAATAGTTCTCTATGATGTTTTTTGTAAATCTAATTGCTCGTTAAAAAATATAATTTCTTCGATAGCCAGAGAGAATACAGAAAGAATATATTTCGGTTTCCCGTTAAATCAAACTAAGCATTGCAAGCTAACTAAATGCAAAGAGGAAGACAACATATTATTTATTCTCGACAAAGCAAAATCAAGCAATCTAGCTGATTTTTTGCATACTCCAGAGTATCATAACAAGCTAATGATACCTCTTTTAATGCACTCTTAGGGTTCTAGGAAGCTGTGCGAAAACTTAAAATTCTCTAAAAAAATTATATTTCTTTTTATTTAGTCTACACATTGTCATAAACGTATAGCTTTCAGAGCTAAAGCCCATACGCTATACTTTTTATGACAACTGTGTGGACAATTAGCATAATCTAATTAGAGCTTAAAAAGCTGGTTTTCGCACAGCCTTCTAGATATATAAAAACCCGCTTAGATTTTTATCTAAACGGGTTTAAGACTTAAAGCTTAAATTATAAATAGTCTATTAATAGTCTCTAGGTTTGTATTGTTCAAATGCCTTTTTATCCAAAGCTCTTCTATAAGCTTCTTGAGGACTAATCTTTCTTGATTTTACCAAGTCCATCAAAGCCTGGTCCATAGTCTGCATACCCTGTTGTTTACTAGTCTGCATAATAGAAGTTAACTGGAATGTTTTATTATCACGAATCAGGTTAGCAACAGCCGGTGTGTTAATCATTATTTCAAGAGCACATTCACGGCGCTGTCCATCAATAGTAGGAATAAGCTGTTGAGCAATAATACCTTGCAAAGCATCTGCAAGCTGTGTTCTAATCTGTGCCTGCTGGTGAGCAGGGAAAACGTCAACGATACGGTCTACAGACTGAGCTGCTGATGGAGTATGCAAAGTAGCAAAGACCAAGTGACCTGTTTCAGCAGCGGTAACAGCCAATGAAATTGTTTCATAGTCACGCATTTCGCCGACTAGTATAATATCTGGGTCTTCACGCAATGCTGAACGTAATGCATTTGCGAAAGATTTTGTATTCGGACCAATTTCACGCTGATTAACAATACATTGTTTGTGTTGATGAACAAATTCTATTGGGTCTTCAATAGTTAAAATATGGTCTTGACGTTCGTTGTTAATCTGATCAACCATTGCCGCCAAGGTAGTTGATTTACCAGAACCAGTAGGACCGGTAACAAGTATTAAACCTTTATTTCGGCGAGCCAAATCACCAAGAACCATTGGAAGACGTAATTCTGAAAGAGATTTGATACGTGTTGGAATAACACGGAATACAGCTCCCATACCCAATCTCGTAAAAAAGATATTACATCTATAACGAGCTACACCTTTTAGTTCATATGAAATATCCAATTCTAAATCTTGTTCGAGCTTTTCACGCTGATCATTAGTTAAAAAGTTATAAACAAGACGACGAATTTCTTTTGGAGTTAATGGAGGTAAATCAGTTGGCCATAACTTACCTTGAAGTCTTAACATTGGCGGAGAACCAACTGTTAAATGAAGGTCTGAACCAGCCTTATCAACAATCAACTTCAAAAGATCATCAATAGTGAGTTCGCCTTCTTGAACATCAGAATGACCACTACTTATTATAGAGCCACTAGACGATTGAGAATTTGATCTAAACCCTCCGCCAGAATTACTAGCTAATCCTCCTAAAGGATCTTGTTGTAAAGGAGGTCTCTGAGGAGTTGGTCTAGGAGGCATCGGAGAAGGAGTAGGAGGCCTTTGAGGTGGAACTTGCTGTTGAGGAACAGGTCTCGCAGCAGGTTGTTGCCTAGGCGGCTGATAATTTGATATAGCAGGATTTATCGGTCGTGGAGGCATTGTTGCCGGTTGAACCGGTTTAGGAGCACTTGCAGGTGTTGTGGGCTTTTTGTTGTCATCCCCACCAAATAGTTTTCCAAAAAAATTATCTGCCATAGATTAAAACAGCCTCATAAATTCATCAGCAGTTGTTATTCCCTTTAAAACAAGTTCAAGAGTTTCTTGTTCTATACTCTTAATTCCTTGTTTACGAGCAAAATTAGAGAAATCAAGATAAGACTCTTTGTTTATTATCATTTGTCTCAATCTTGCTGTTGCAGGAATAAATTCTGTAACCAAAGCCTTGCCTATATAACCTGTTTGATTACAAGATTCACAACCACAAGCCTTATAAATAACAGTATTTCGTTGCTGTTCAGGAATTAACTCTTCTATTTCTTTAGGAATTTGAGCTTCTTTTTTGCAATTTGGACAAAGCATTCTAACCAAACGCTGGTTCACAAAACCACAAAGAGAAGAAGCCATAATAACAGGATCAACGCCTGTTTCTAAAAGTTTAATAATGCTACTAGAAGCATCATAAGCTAAAACGCCTGTCAATATTGTCTTTCCACCAAGAGCAGCATAACATAATTCTTCTAACAATTGTTTATTATCAGTTTTATCTACGTAAATAACGTCGGCATCTAACATTAAAGAAAGTCTCAAACCATCAATGGCAGAAACAATGTCTCCGGAACCGATTTGAAGCTGAGTTATATTTGCCAATGTAGAAATAACTGGATCTTCAATTGTTACAAGTTTACATTTTTCTGGGTCATAACTACTAATAATACAATACTGAGTAGTTGTTCTACCTGATTCTCTTGGACCACTTACATACAAAATACCATGGGTAGTTTTAACGGTATTTAAAACATTTTCTATAGCATCTTTTCCAGAACGAGAAATATGTTCAACCAAAGCAGCTATATCGTTTAGATGCAATATAACCATTTCGCCATTTACTGTCGGGTAGAAAATAGATTGTATATTAATCTGTCTTCCTTGCACATTAACTTTAAAATGGCCGACTAAAACACCGCCTTCTCTAGACATATCTTTTTCAGAAAGCTGAGAAAGCTTTTTAAGACGAGATATTACATCGTGATGAACCTTGACAGGTATTTCTATTTTTCTGTTGAGAACATTATTAGATCTGAAACGAATAAGAACACCCTTATCTGATGGTTCAAAATGAATTCTATCAACTTTATTTAGAATTGCTTGACTAAGGATATAATTAATTATTTTTTCAGAGCTTTCCATTCCTTTTGGAATGCCCTGTTCCATTTGTTTTGTTTCAGCATCAGTTGTACTAGCTTCAACTTCTCCAGTATTGGAAACATCAAGCGGGCCATAAATAGCATTGAAAGTTTGTTCAAAATCGTAAGCTGTACAAATTGAAATCTGTGCAACTGCTCCAAATTTGCCTTCAAGATACTCTATAGGTCGAGAATCTAACGGGTCGACCATACAAACACTAAAATCAGACCCTGCTTTATACAAAGGCATTAATCTGTTTTCACGAGCAAAGTCAGCTGAAATAAGTTTAACAACTTCAGGATTAACAATATCTGGGCTTAAGTGAATAAAAGATATATTCAGTTGGTTACCCAATGCCCAAATAATATCATCCTCTGTTACTAAGCCCATTTGGGAAAGGGCTTCGCCTAGCTTTAACCCGTGCTCACGCTGGAAAGTTAAAGCTTCTTTTAACTGATCTTCGTTAATTAGATTACAATCTATTAGGATATCGCCTAAACGTTTCTTTTGTATACTCATAATTCTAAAAGATAACCAAAATATAAACTCTTTACAAGATATATTTTTTGTTTTCAGGGGAAAAATCAATCTTTTTACTCAATATTTCTTTTATCCTGAACAAATTATTGCTTACTTGACACTTTTTGATTATAATTTATATTAAAGGGTACAGATTTTTATATGAAAAGAAAACAACAATTAACAAAAAAATCTATTTTGAGCTTATTAGTAGCTATTTTCTTCTGCCTTTCTATACCATTTTCTTCAATGGCTCAGAGCGGAAGTTATCTTGATACAATTTACCAAGCTGTTGAAGGTTCAGATAAAGCCATTTCTTCTGATTTCAAAGCAGCAGAAGTAACCACAGAAGCTAAAGATACCCCTGGCGAAGACGAAGGAACTCCAATTATTTTTACTGACCCAGATTCTTCAGTAACAATCAGTGATGATCCTCCAGAAACACAACAAGATGGTGAACAACCAAATGACCAAAACAATGAATTGTCCCATGTAAACGAAGTATTCACCAATATGACTCGTATTCTTATTGGAATGAATATGGGTGTAAATATTGATACTTCTTCTTTTACTCTTATTAATCTTGATGGTTCTTCAGATACTGCAACACCTACTAATACTGATACTGGTTCTAGTACAAGTTCAGACACAGGCTCTAGCACCGATACCGGAAGTAGCACTGGTTCATCAACTAACACCGATACAGATACTGGTTCCAATACAGATACCGGTTCATCTTCAAGCACAGATACAAATACCGGAACAGATTCTGGAGACGACACAGACACCAGTTCAGATACTGGCTCTGCTACTAGTTCGGATACAGATACTGGAAGCAGCACTGGTTCCGCAACAAGCACAGACACAGATGACGATGATGACACCGATACGGATACTGGTAGTAGCACTGGTTCTGCAACAAATACAGACACTGATGACGATGACGACACCAACACAAATACTGGTTCTAGCACTGGTTCTGACACAGGTTCCAATACGGGAAGCAATACTGGTAGTCAAACCTCAGTCGATACAGATGTAGATACAGGAAGTTCAACAGGAACAAATACTAATACAGGTACAAACACTTCTGTTTCTGAAGAAACAGAAGATGATTTAAAAGCAAGAATCAGTAGCCTTTATGGTATAAAATGCACTGACGGAGACAATGCATTTACTGTTAGACAGCTCCAAATGATTGATCAAGTTTTGTCAAAACTTAATGAAGCAAACTCTGAAGAAGCTAAGGAATTTTTACATTCCACAACAGAAATAATCAGAGAATCGGCTTGCCCTGATGATATGCAAACCCAAACAGTTCAAGACAAAAACGATGTTGCCGCTTATGTAAACAATAATGAAACAAAAATACATCTCTTAGATAGAGCTACTTATTTGACTCAATCAGAAATAAATCAAATACAAGATAATAATCCTGATATATTATTAACAGAATCAAGATTAAAATCTAAACTAGAATATTCTTTTGCTCAAACAGTAGCTCATGAAATGACACATTGTTATCAGCATTCACAGCAGGCAAAAGGAAATGATGTTATTGCTGCTTGGCAAGAAAAATTCTGGAAAAATGAAACCCAAATAAAGACAGATGGCGTTCCACCTAGTAGTTATGCAAGAACCGCTCCTTACGAAGATATGGCCGAATCAGTAGGCTTTTATATAATGGGTGGCATAATAACCAAAGATAGCAACGGAAACGATATATACAAGACAAGAGATGGTTTGTTTATCTATACAATGGATATAGAGAGATACAACTATATCAAAAACAACATTTTTGGTGGTGTTGAATTTTCAGACTCTGCTCCAACTAATGGTGGCATATCAATTTAATCTTTACTAGTATTAATTTGTTTTAACTTAGTTTTGATTAGCTAGTAAAAGATTATCAACGAATTCAGAATTACCTAGTTTGCCTTTTATTAGGCAAACTAGCTCTACGCTTGCTTTACAGGCGAGTTTATTGTCTGATTTTCTAAATAAATCCTGTTCAAAAACATATTTAATTTTTTCTTTATGTATTTTAAGTTTGGATAAAACTTCATCACCAGGTCTTAAAGGTGCTTTTAAAGCCATAGTTATCCTTGCTAAAACAATATCAATACCCATAGCATGTAAATCAGCTAAATTTGTTCCTGTTTTATTCAAAAACTCATTTCGGGTAAACTCAAGATAATGCATATAGACAGCATTATTAACTATTCCTTGCAAATCACATTCATAGTCACGAACTTTCCAACTCATTTCAAAAGCATAATCATCAGATATCATAAATTCTCCACAAACAATATTAATTCTATTTATTATCTGTCTTTAAAAATTTAGTCGTAACTATAAGAGCTTTATCTTTATTAATACCGACAACCTGAACTTCCTCACCAAAAGGAATTTCAGCTTTATCAGCGGATATTGCATCGCATATTTCTAGCCTACCAGAAACATTTATTTGTATCTGACCTGAACCATCTTTAGGAATTCGCAAATAAACAGTTCCTTTTTTACCTACAGTAGAAGTTATCACTTTGTTTCCACTACTATTGAGCTTCATTAGATATCTATTGACTATAGTAAAAATCCAAGCAGAAAAAGTTCCAGCAATAATAGCACCAATTAAAGCAATTATTATATTAATTCCGCTGTATCTGGTCATGGTTATACCAATCCAACCAAATATCATAAGAAAAGCACTTATATTTTGAACTGAAAATTCAATAAATTTATTACCGGATTTTAAATGAATTTTATCTGATGAATCAAGAATCATTTTTCTATCAGGAGAAGCATCATCAAAAGAATCTAAATCAGAAGAAGCATCAACATCTGTTGAAACATCAACATCCGTCGAGACATCTATATCTGTTGAAACATCAATATCTGTACCAGATAAACCATCCGTTTCTAAAACATCTGGAATTCCATTTCCATCAAGGTCTTGCATTAACGACCCCGAAGCTAAATCGCCGCCATTAGATTCAATAGCGTCACTTCCTCCACCAACCCCACCAACTATTAACACAATCAGTCTTAGAACAAAGAACAAAGTGCCTAAAACGCCACAAAATATAAATAGACTTTCCATAAAAGATAAAGAAGCAAAGAAAGCAAACATTGAACTTACTCCCATTCATATGGAGAGCCTTGTTTCATTGCCCAATAAGCGGCATCTCTCCAACCTTTATCAAAATCAACTTTACTAATTTTAAACGCTTTTTTCAAACTAGCGTCAAAATCCTCACCAGAACTTACTGAAGAAATTAACTCTATCATTTGCTTACAGCCTTTTCCTAATCCCAGTTTTTTAACCAAATAACAAGTCATTAAATATGATTGAGCATTGGTAGTTTCTAAGATTGCCGGTGTAGTATTGTAAGTATCTAAAAACACATTGTTTATGTTTTCTAGAGAAGACATTTTAGCTTCTTGATTTTCAATACTTTTTTGAGCAAATAATAATTTGTATCTTAGGGTATTTTTACTACCAGCCAAAATTTCGGATAATCCAACAGCCATCCAATAAATTTTAGAATCAGCTTCTTTAGCGTCTTTACAAATATGATTAATCATATATCTTCCTAAAGCTGTTGCCAAAAGATGACCGGGATATTCGTTTATTATTTCTGTTAATTGCTCTTCGCTAAAAGAATCATAATTAGCACAAATAATATTTCGTATCATGTCACTATCATAATAATTGGAAGTAACGGTTATAACGTCTTTTTTATAGTCATAATAAACAACCATAGCTCCCATATTTTCAGCAGAAATCAATCTAATGTTAACCGGTTCTTTAATCGAACCTATTCTTGATGCTATGCGGCTATACATTTCATTAAGCTCGTTAAGCAACATATCTCTACCATTAACATCAATTCCTTTTCCCAAAGTAATCTTAAAATTACCAGAAACAAATGGAGCACCTTCGGCTGCGATACCAGGAGCTACATCTTTCTTTTTTTCTGGTTTTTTAACTACTTTTGCGGGAACTTTCATACTTATAAATCCCTGAGACAATTCAGAAAGTTTATTATTTATTTTTGCATAAAGATTTTTGTCTTCTTGTTCTAATACAGGAAGAGCAACAAAGAATCTTAAAACATCTATACGATTTGGATTTAATTTAAAAGCTTTTCTAAGCCATTCTAAAGCATCTTTAATGCGGTTAGCTTTGAAATAATAATAAGCTTCCATATAGCAGAACATACTTTTTTCTGCCGATCTTGGTTTCCACAGAGCTAGTGCTTTACTAGCATCAGAAAGACGATCTATAGTAAGAGTTAACGAAACATAAATAGGATATGCTTCTGGGTCAGAGAAAGGAAGACAACTAGTAGCTTCATCTAAAATAAGATTAACTTCATCCATTCTCCCTTCTTGTATAGCAAAAACAGCAGCAGTCAAATTTACAGAGGGAAGGTTATAACCTCTTTTAAAAGCATTTACTAACCTTTTAGCTGCTTTTTCCTTTTCATTTCTCTGAATCATATAGTTAACCCAGAGAATTTCTATTTCAGGATTACCAGGATCTCGTTTACCAGCTTCTTGTAAGGCTTCTCCAGCTTCTTTAGTTTTGTGAAGTTCCAACATAATGCGAGCTTCTGTAATATAAGCATCTGCAGAATTAGGAAATTGTTTATTATATTGTTCAACAAGATTTAAAGCTTTTTCCCATTGGTCATAATCATAAAGAGCTCTAAAATAAGTGCCTCCAAATGTTGCTGGATGATAATCATTTATCATCGCCTTTACAAATAGCAACAAAGGATTATAAGGTTCTTTTTTTATGTTTTCTTCAATAATTTTTAAAGCATCACCGTTTCTTCCCAAATACCATGCGCATAAAGCAGAAAGACCATGCCCATCTGCTGTTTCAGGATATCGCTTTTCATATTCTTCAGATAAAGCAAGAGCGAGATACATCTGTCCTCGTTCTAAAGCTTTTAAAACAGCTTCAAAATGCAATTTAGAATTAGAAAGCTTTTCAATAAGCTTTGGCAAACTTTCGGAAATTTCAGTAAAATGGTCAGTAAGTTTGGCTGGATCAACAGGTATTGGTCTTGGTTTTTGCGGCAATCTCGGCAAGTATCGCTGTGCAGTTTTATTATTCAAACTCAATGCACAAGCTTTTCTTAGCCACTCTGCCCCTAAAAGAGGCTTACCGTCTTGAATTTCTATCATACCAAGCATATTTAAAAGATTTGCATTTCGGTTTCCATCAATATAAAGTCTTAAAGAATAAAGCCGAGCATCATCAAGTTTGCCATCTGCCAAACATTGTTTTGCTCGATCAAAAAGTTCTTGAGGCTCTAAATAGTTAGGTTTGTTATAAGCTTCTTGAGCCTGAGCTGATGGACCTTCTTGTTCTTGAGCTTTTAATATGATTGTATTAAAGACTATTAATAATAATATAAATAATTTTACTAATTTTTTATTCATAATAACGATTATATCAAATAAAATTTTAAACATCAATCGACAGAGATTTCCATGCTCTTCAATTCTAAAATACTTGTGTTTCTTAAAAAAAATTGATATTGTCTAAAACAGCCAAAGGTATTGCAAGAAATCCTTATTATAGCAACAAAAATGACTTATTCTAGAACCTACAACTCAAAAAAACGTATTGGTGTTGGTAAAAAACCAATATCTTTCAGTCTAGTAAAAACCATTGCCAGCATGAGAAAAGCTTGCTTCAACAATGAAGGAACTCCTGAGAGTGATTACAAGCACAATCTTGCAGCAAAAGAATTAGTTACCTTAGGTCGTTTAATTAATTCTTGGCGAGATGTTGTAGGAATTCAGCTTGCTTCTAAAACCTGCCCTTTAAAACTATTCAAAAACACATTGTATTTAACTGTTTCAGATAGTCAATGGATGCAAACATTGCTCTTTCTCAAATCAGGAATAATACAAAAACTCGGACAGCTTTTTCCCGACTTAAAAATAAAAGATATAATAGGAAGAATCGGTAAAATACCAGCATCTGTTGTAAAACTAGTAAAAGAAGCCGCTTGGCCAGACTGGAAAGAAGAAGAAATCACAGAAAAACCAAAAGTTAATAATCCAGAACTTGCCAAAACATTAGACCAATGCCAGCAAAAGCTTAGTGCTAGACTTAAAGGATTAGAAGAAAAAGGCTATACCTTATGTAAAATATGCAGAGCCAACGTTACACGCTCAAAAGATGGTATTTGTGCAATGTGTCTTTTTGACCATCGTAGTGACATTCGCATGAAAAGTCGTTCTTTGCTTGCAGAAATGCCTTGGTTAAGCTTTGATGAAGTTTGTAAAGAACAGCCAGAACTCACATCGGATGAATACAATTTTATAAAAAACGAACTTTTGAATGAAACCTTGAAAATGGTCGATGAACTCTTCTCTGATTTAAACTATGATTATGATGAAGAAACCGCCGAAATGCTTCGTAAAGAAATGATTAGAGGTATTATTCTATATACAGGAATTACGCCGGATAAAGTTGAGCTAACCAAGGTAAAAATCAAACAGCTACCAGATAAAAAGTGGCAAAACTATTTAAAACTTTGTTGTTAAAAGCTACTATATAATATAGTTTTTACTTTTTAGTCAAAACGAAAGTAACCCAAAAAACTCCAGGTCTATCTAGTTTGTCGGGTTCTTCTTCTCCATGGGTTACAGAAAAACCAGCTTCTTCAAAATGCTTTGCCCAAACATCTAACGGCATAAGATTCATTGTTCTGCCTTTATCATCTACACCGTCATCATTGACATCATTTCTAGTAGATGGAATTGATACTAAACCTTTTCCACCCTTTTTGGTAACTCTGTTTAGTTCCAACATTGTTGGTAATAAATCTTTTTCATAAAGATGCATTAAACAAGCAACAGAATAGAATCCATCAAAGTATTCATCTGAAAATTCTATTTTGCAAGGCATAATTCCAAAAACTAGTCTGTCTTTAAGCTCTGGATGTCGTTTAGGTATTTCTGCTAACAATCCCTTTGAACCATCTAAAGCAATAACATCGTAGCCATCAGCCAAAGCTCTAGCAGCATCACGGCCAGAGCCACAGCCTATTTCTAAAAGTTTTGCCCCAACCGGAAGATTTGCTCTAACTTCTTTGTGGAAAGGGTCTAATCTTATGGCATCATGTTTATCGCAAAAATCAGCTGCGTTTTTATCGTAGTATTCAACTGTCTCGTTCATATTATTTGGGCTATTACTTAGCTGTTTTCTTCTTTCTGAGTCTAACTCTTATTGCTTGTGAAGCTGCATTATCATCTAATCCGACAATGCTCTTTGTTTCATAAAGAACATCCAGCCCAACTTCAAGAGAATTAAGAGTTTCTTCTGTTAAAGCAGAAAACGGGAAAAAGACATCGCTTCCATCAGCACCTTTTATTAAACCAAGTTTTTTATCTGTATCAAATTTAGTTATTTTTCCAGGAAGAACTTCAGATTCAGATGGTGTGCCAATTTTTTCAACTTCTACGGCTACTGGACTCATTTTGTCTTTAACTACACCAAATCGTATAGCATCGCCCTTTTTTAAATCAATGTCCTTTTCATTTTTTATAGCAGTATAGTGCAAAAGAACATCAGGAAAACTTTCGCAAGTAGCAACTCCCATACCAGACTCTTTGTTATACCACTTTACAGTTCCTTCAACATAAGCATCAGGAGCAGGATCGTAAGTCATTTCTTCTACTGTTTGACCTATTTCTTTACGAACAGATTCAATCTGCGTAATCAATTGTCTTACTTCTGGTTGGTTTGGATCAGCTTTTAAGCAATCTTGGAAAGTCTGAACAGCCATACCGAGTAATCGTTTTTTGAAGTAAACTAATCCAAGTTCCATAAGTGATGGAGCATTGCTCGGCTTAATTCTCAGTGCTTCTATTAGATGACTTTCAGCTTCTCCAAGCATATCCATTTCAGACATAATACTTCCTGCTTCACGATGGAATGCAGCATTATAAGGATAACGCTTAAGTAATTGCTGATAAGTATCCAAAGCTTCTTCAAAAAACTTCATATGGCGGTAAATATCACCAAGTTGTTCCATTGCTTCAACATTTTTAGGGTCAACTTTAAGAAGCTTTCTAAATTCTTCTGCAGCAATAATATACTGTTCTTCAGATTTTTCATCTTCGTGCATTAATGCATATATATCGCCTAAATAACGATGGAAGAAGCCCTTTCTCTGCCCAGTTTCTAACCCTTGTTTGTAAAATCTAAGGGAATTTTTCAAATCACCCTGTAACCGACAAACTAATCCCATTGTTTCGTAATAGTCTGGTTCGTTTGGGTTTTGAGTCATGCACCAGGTCAATTTTTCAGCAGAAGAATCCAAATCTCTATTTTCTAAATCGTAAACAGCTTCTTCATACTGTTCATTTACTAGTTCTAGAAATTCGCCTAGTTCCTGGTCGTAAGTTTCTCTCTGATCTTCGTCAGATAAAATATCTAAAGCTTGTTTTAATTGCTTTAGTTTCGGAATGTTTGCCAATGGTGAATCAGAAGAGAATAATTCGTTATATTTGTTTTTATAAGCTGTGGCTATTTCGTCTTGAGCAGCAAAGTTTGGAACGCCTAAAAGCTGATAATAATTTAACATGAGAGTTATAACTTTTTCCTACGAGTTTAATTGTGAAATTAATTATATCATTTTAGACCATATAGTACAATTTTTTAATTTTGCTGTACTTATCATTATAATAAATGATATTATAAAAACAATTAGATTGTAGGTTACCCCTCATATTTTGGGAGTTTATGTGAATAAATTTAAACTATATATAACTTTATCTATATTTATAATTACGGCTTCATTGTGCTTTGCTCAGCATAACAAGTATAATTTTTATTTGTTTACAGGAAGAGCTGTTCTTTCTCGCACTCAAGGCTCTTCTTGGCTTGCATTACAACCCGGTCAGCCGATGGAACTTCATCCTGGTGATTTGGTTAATGTAGAAGGCGATGGAAAAGGCGAAATAATATTTCCAGATGGGACTTCTGTGAGAATGAAAAACAATGCTATGGTAGCCCTAGCAAGATATGGTATTAATCTAAGATTTGGTTACGTATGGCTAAATGTAAAAAAGAGTGCTGATGTATTTAAAGTTACAACACCAAAAGGAAGTTGCAGTGTTCTAGGGACTTCTTTTGATGTTGATGTTGATAAATATGGGAAAACTCGTGTAAGAGTATTTCAAGGTATTGTTGCCGTAAGAGCTTCAGACGACAAACGCAACAAACAATTAGTTTTACAAAGCGGTATGCATACTTTATTATCGGATTCCTCAAAAGTTGCTGATAAACCAGAAAAATTCCAGCATCAAGGAATTGAAGCCGCAATGAAAAGTGAATGGGAACAAAGAAGTTTCTATGGTTTCACTCCTGGCAAATTAAGAAATAAATCTCTTGTTGAAGAATTAACAGAAAAGAAACGAGAAACATCTCCTGTGGTTGGTGTAATAAATCAACTTCCAGCAATTAATCCAGATAATCAAGTTGAGATGGAATTTAAACCGATTGAAAAAATAATAGAAAATGAGCCTGAAACTTTTTCAGAAAATGGTAAAGTCAAAATATTTGCACGACAACGTTCTGAATTTGCTGAAATGCTTAGACAACAACAGTTAGAACGTGATTCGGTAATAGGTTTTAGTATTCCTGAAAAATCTAAAATGATGCAAGAAGGTCACGCTGTTTCTTTCGGAGAAAGAAGCAAAGCACCAAGCAGTATTACAGATTATTCTTCCCTTGAAAGAGAGTATTCTAATATCAAAAATAGATTACTTAGAGTTCAAAGTTTAATAAGACAAACAGAATTAGAAATAGGTTCTTTATGTTCTAATAATGATAATTCTACAGGAAATAAACTAAAAATAAACTATGCACAAAGAAAACTATCTGACCTTAGAGCTGAAAATCGGGTTTTAACAAGCAAATTACACGAACTACA
This sequence comes from uncultured bacterium, assembly GCA_946407375.1. GTDB lineage: Bacteria > Muiribacteriota > Ozemobacteria > Ozemobacterales > Ozemobacteraceae > RUG334. The sequence continues at coordinate 35,398 of CAMJNS010000003.1, read as the reverse complement.
GCATAAAAAAAGATAAAATATAGCAAATTAACATAAAAAAAATATAAAAATGATAAAACCCCATTGACAAAGCTTGAAACAATCGTTATGATAGCAAGAGTTGAGTTCTAAACATATTTATCTAAGGGAGATTTTAGAAGTGAAAAAAATCGAATTAGTTCGCGAAATCGCAAAAACAGCAGAAATGACTCAAACCCAGGCAGCTAAAGCTCTTGAAGCAACAATCGCTATCATTAAGACTGCTCTTAAGAACAAAGATGATGTTCGTCTTGTTGGTTTTGGTTCTTTTAAAGTAAGTTCTAGAAAAGCTAGAACTGGCATTAATCCACAGACCAAAAAGTCTATCAAGATTCCTGCATGCAATGTAGCTAAATTTGTTCCAGGCAAAGAACTTCGTGAAATGGTTAATTCTAAGAAAAAATAATTTAGATTAATAATTCGAAAAGTTGAAAACCGCTTACTAACAATTCAATTAGTAAGCGGTTTTTGTTTTCTTAAACTATATTAAACCTTTTTATTTTACTTCTATACCACGAAATTTTAGCAGTAATCCTGTTGAACGAAGAAGTTCTGACTTAGAAACAGTATAATCTATAATTGCTTTTACTTGAGCGATTTTAGCAGCAGTTAAATCTCGTTGGGCCTGAGCAACCTGAAAAGCAGTAGTTTTACCAACATCAAATTTTACATTTTCAACTCTTAGTTTTTCTTCCTGTTTCTGAGCAGTTGCTGTTGTAGCTGCAAGCTGTTCTTTTGTTCGCTTAATTTCAATATAAGCTTTTATAACGTCTTCTTTTACAAGCTGTTCAAGATTCTTAATAGATTCTTTTTGAAGCTTCAAGTTCAGCTTAGCTCTATCATACTTGGCCTTTTCGCCTCTTCTATGACGATTCAAATCATAAGTTAGTCCAACAGAAGAATCAAAAGGTTCTTTATGATTAAAGCTTGGTTCTGAACCATCAAAAGACTTTGAATAACCAGTTTTTCCAAGACTAATAAAAAAGTCTAATTTTGGAAGCATGCCATTTTTTGTTGATACAATTTCTAACTCGTTTTTCCGCTGCATTAACTCTGCTTGCCTAAGTTCTGGTCTCATAACCAAAGCGTCTGCGATGCAGTCTTCCAAGTTGAAATCGTATTGGTCGATTTCTCTAAGTTTTGGCATACTTATTACATTTGGTCTTTTTCTCCAAAAGTTTTCCGTATCATGGTTTATATTGCGAAGCAAAGAAATTGCAGAACTAACAACTCGGCTTTCAGCATCAATCAAATCTTCCTGACAAAGTGCAACTTCAGCATCAGCAGCTGCTATTTCTGATTCTGCAATTTTGCCAACCTCAATACGTTTCTGTGTTTCATCGCGTTGTTGCAAAGCTAGTTGTAGAGATTCTTTAACAATTTCAAGCTGCTCAACATTTAAATAATACTGCCAATATTTTTTTTCAGTTTCGCTGACAAAATCAAGAATATAACCGTAAAGCTCATATTTTGACCAATCTAAATCTAATTCGGCTTTTCTCAAAGAAACAAGATTAACTTCTTTACCTGCACCACGCATTAAAGGAGCGGTAACATCTATTCCTAATCTAGCTGCATAAAGACTAGAATGGCTTGTTGTTCTGCTTCTATTAATAGAAGCACTAACATTGGTTCTTATACCAGAAGTAGATTTCTTCTCAGCTTCTATAGAAGCTGTAGTTCCATTATTTGAATTTCGCCCGATTACATCGTTTGCATTTATTGAACGACTTCTTTTATCTGAAGCAGAAATAGAAGCAGAAATATTTGTGTCAAATTCTGCTTTTGCCTGTTCTACACTTGTTGCATAGATTTCAGGATCTATTTTTTCAATATTTAAAGCAATATTATTGTTTAAAGACATTTCAACAGCATTTTTCAGAGAAATAGTAAAAGATGCTTGTTCATCTTTATCAAAAATATCGCAAGCCCCGAAAGATGTTGATTTATAGATTTTTCCACTAGGTTCATCAGGCTGAGTAATAGGGCCTTCCTGAGTATTTGTTATATTTAATTTTGTTGATTTATTATTTTCTAACTGTTCTTTAACTAAAATTCTATTGATTACACTTCTATCATAATATTTTGGACTACTAGTTATTTCTGCTTCTTGAGCATAGCAACTTAATGAAGTTAAAGCAATTATCGAAATTAAGGCATATTTTTTATGGAAAAAGCGTTGTGACATAATTCTACTCCTGATTTTTTATTATAACACAACCGAACATTCGCGCAATTTAATAATTATTAAGATTGTTAAAGCCGATTTCTCAATATACAAAACGCTAACCGCATTGCAGCCCCTTAGTCTTGCTTTATCTATAAATTTGATTGAGTTATTTTTAATTTAATATTTTCTGGATGGATGTATTGCTGTAATACCACTAAGAAGAGGCTTTAGAATAGCCTATCTAGCTAAACTCTTAAGACAGAAATAGATCTTTTTTATGCAAAAGAAAATCTTCAATGTTAATGTGAGTTATACCATCAATACCTAAAACCAGAAAGCCTCCCGGCTTGCGCCGAGAGGCTTCCTGATTTTCCTCCTTACTTGTAGGATGCTGGTTTTTCAACTGGCATATAACTGTCATTCATAAAGGTTATGCTTGTGCTTTCGCTCAATGCATCGTCACTTTCTACAACTATAGTTTTATTGTCTTTAGTACCCATAGCTTTTGCTAATTTGGTATTATAGAATGTATATGTTGCAGAAACCTGTGGAACTGAGTAGGTGCCGGTCTTCTTGTCGAAGAGATTGTCGAACCAGAAACCTGCTGAGGTGTTCTTGCTTGTCAAAGTTGCAGTGCCTTTGTTGCCGGGGTTCTTGGATTCCATCTTAACACCGATCTTGGTAAGATTGGATTTCAAACCGTCGAATTCTCCGCCTTCGTAATCTGCCTTGTCCCAGGTGATGTCTTCTTCATCAGCATTGAGTTCGATGTAGGTTACGCCGACCATCGGAGTGCTTATCGGGATTTCGCCTGTGAAAGCAGGAACTGTAGTAGAGAACTTCTTAACCTTGGTATTGTTGCCTTCCATATAGGTTACTTCGAAATTCTGCTGATAGGAGATGTCGTCTGCGAATCTGCTGTTGTTCTTTGCATACTTGTCATAGAAGTATTTGAGTGGGAATTCAAGACCTACGCATTCTTCCTTCTTAGCGTCAACCCAGCCTTCCTTCTTGGTCCATTTGGCAAGCTGCTGTTCGGTTCCTTCTGCCTGTTTGCCCTTGTAGAGGAAGTTTACAGTTACAGTCATTTCATCAATACCGTTCAAGGACTTACTGATAGTTGGCAGACTGTAGAAAGCATTCTTCCAGTAGGTTGGATCAACAGTCTGAACAGCAGCATCTCTCTGAGCCTGAGTGTAACCGGCAAGACTCATAATTCCGCCGACAGTTGTCTTTCTGGTTTCGATGTAGCGTTTTCTGAAGTCGTATACAAATTCACCGGTCTTACGAGTCTTTACACTCTTGAATGCCATATTGGTGCTTACATTGATCCAGGCTGTCTTAACTTCCTTAGGATCGCCTGATTTTGCGGGGTCTATCTTTTCAGGAGTTTCGATTTCATAGATACCGTTCATCAGTTTTTCAATAACAGGCTGGGTGAGTTTGTCGATCTGTTCATCAGTAAGCTTTTCACCGCCGATGGATTCAATCTTCAGTGCTCCTGACTGCTGGAGTTTTTCTCTTACAGTGGTAACGCTTACATCTGAACTGGCACCAGCAAAAAACCATTTCTTGGCGGATACAGAGGTTTTTGAATCGTGGCTGAAGTGTTCAAAAGCCTTGTCGTAGTTAGCTGTGACTTTTACAGAATATTCAGGAGTTAGTGCGTCATAGTCAAATACATATACTACCTGTAATCCGCCTGTACCTTTGATCAAAGCTTCTATAACAGGAACACCGAGATTGTTGAGATTCATCTGTATTGGAAGACATTCGTTGGCGAAGCTTGGACCGATTTCTGGGGCTGTAAGCTTGTCACCCATGAGATCTCCGCCGGGAGCATAGACCATAAGCTTGGCGTTCTTCATATCAAGTGGAGCAAGCTTGATTTTGCTGTCAGAAACACCGACTGTCTTTGCAAGTTCCTTTCTCAGAGTTGGAATTGCATCTGCAGGAAGAGAGAGGTTGATACCACACTGGAGGATACCGCCGTCATTCTTAACACCTGCTTTTGAATTCTTCTGGTAGGAAACCAGCATCATCATAGGATCGCCATTCTTGCTTTCGGCAAGTCTTGGCTTGTTGGATACGTAGTACCACTGCTTTTCATCCTTGGCATCCTGAATACAGGTCACGTTTTCCTGAGTCTTGCCATACTTAAAGGTGACATCCTGTCTGTTGTAGGAGACAAGACCTGAAGCTGCCATAGCCATTGCTGCGTTCATGAATACCATTAGTGCTGCCATTGAAAATACTTTTCTCATTTTAACTCCTGAATTTAATTTCTTAGATTTATTATTTATGCTTTATAGAACCGCTTTCGAAGTTCTTTGTTCGCTTTCATAAATATAGACAAAACGAAAAACTAAAAATCCACGCTAAAAAATTTTTTTTTAGAGAAGAGAGATAAGAGGATTGTTTAGTTCTCAAGCAATCAAAAGTTTGAAATAAATCGATAAATTACTACAACAAAAACAAGAGAAGCGTAAGCTTCAAAAAATTGACAACAACAATTACTTTAATCTTATATCTCAAGTTATGGTCTCATATCTCTCAATTCTCAACATCTTGCTAAAAACAAGATTTCCTATTAGAATAAATCTATAAAACAAAAGCAGGAACATAGATATGTCCAATAAAAAGCCATTACCAATAGGAACAGATATTTTTGAAAAACTAATAAACGACCATTCTTATTATATTGATAAAACAGGGTTAATAGAATATCTGAAAGAGAAAAAGGGTGATGTAAATCTATTCACCCGCCCAAGACGTTTCGGCAAAACTCTTAACATGACCATGCTTTACGAATTTTTAAGAATGGGTGGCAATCCAGAATTATTCAATGGCTTGAAAATATCTGAGAACAAAACACTTTGTGAAGAATGGCAGAACCAGTTTCCTACTATTTTTATGACTTTAAAAGGCGTTGAAGGAAACAGTTTTGAATCCGCAAGACTCCATCTAATGGGACTGGTTCTAGATGCTGTTCGCTCTTTTAATGATTTATCTAATAGTGAAAAATTAAACGATGAAGAAAAAGATACTTTTAAAAGTATAAAAAATATAGAAAAATACGATAAAGAAAAACAAAATGATCTAATTACCAAAAGCCTCAGAATTCTTTCTGAACTAATATACAAACATTACGGCAAAAAGACAGTTTTCATTATCGACGAATATGATGTTCCCTTAGATAAAGCGGAAAACAATGGTTATTTCAACGAAATGATTTCTCTTATAAGGGGAATGTTCAATAACACTTTCAAAACAAATCCATATTTAGAAATGGCTGTGCTTACTGGTTGCCTGAGAATAGCCAAAGAAAGCATTTTTACTGGAGTAAATAATTTCAACGTATTTTCTATTGCAGATAATGAAGCTTCCGAATTTTTTGGTTTCACAGAAGACGAAGTTAGAGAAATGTTCGATTACTACAAAGTTTCTTCTAGATTCGACGATGCAAAAAAATGGTATGATGGTTATAGATTCGGGAAAAAAGAAGTCTATTGCCCATGGGATGTAATACTTTTCTGTAGCCAACTAGATACAGATATAAATGTTTTTCCAAAACCTTACTGGGCAAATACCAGCGGAAACGACATAATAATCAAATTCTTAAAAGAAGCTGACAACTCAACCAAAAGAGAGATTGAAAGCCTGGTTGCTGGCGAGACAATCACTAAAAAGATTAAGCAGGAAATTACCTACAGAGATTTGTATAAAAAGACAGACAATATCTGGAGCGTTCTTTTTTCTACGGGCTATCTTACCTTTACCGACCGAGAAAGCAACGACACTTTCAGTCTAAGAATTCCCAATAGAGAAATAAGAGTTCTTTATGAAGATCAGATTATGGAATGGATGAAAGATTCTTTCATAGAAAAACAGCCTCTTATGAATGAACTCTATGATGGTTTATATGATGGAAATGCAGAAAAAGTTGAAAAAGCTTTTACTGAAATTCTGGAGCAGTCTATCAGTGTCAGAGACAGTATGGCGAAGAAAGATTACAAGGAAAACTTCTACCATGGTCTTCTGCTAGGCTTATTAACCCCAAACAACAAGAAACTTATTGTTGAATCAAACAAAGAATCTGGTTACGGCTATCCTGACCTTATTCTTTACACTCCAAGCTATACTATTGGCATAATAATAGAACTCAAATACGCAGAAAGCCCCAAAAAATTCCAGGAAGCTCTTGACGAGGGAATAAAGCAAATCGAAAACAATCGATATATCAAAATCTTCGATGACGAAGATACTTATGTAGTCAGAAAGTTTGTCATAGCCTGCTATAAAAAGCGCTGCCGAGTAGCTGTTGTAAAATGAGAATTGAGAATTGAAAAGACAATAAGATCGATTAGAAATTTCATCAACCATAACTAATCCACCTTTAAAACCAAACGTAAAAAATAGTATTATTTATAGACTATTTAAAAATTCTTTTACAAAAGAAAAATTAATTCGTTCTTGTTCTAAGCGTAAATTGTTGGTGTGTTTGTTTTCTTTTAATTCTTTGTAGGTATTTGCTTCATCAGCTGTTAAATGAGTTAACTCTCTAATAGATTGTTTTTCCTCTTTAACCCACATATCTTTGTGCTCTTTAACAATTTCTGAAGTCATTAGCATTGATTTGGCTTTTGGAAAATAAGAACGGAACTGGTCTAGCATAACAAAACCGTTTGTATCTAAGTCACCCCAATAATATAATTCCAAATTATTCAGCCAACCGCATTTTTTAAGTCTATCTAGCCCAAAACCAAGACCAAAAATAACTATTGCTGATTTTACATTTGGGAAAGACAACCCTGTAATCTTGTTTTCTATTATAAATGCTTTTTTGACAGAAATATTTAATCTAGCAAAATCCTCAATAGGGATTTCTAAATCCGTTAAGCCATTTATAGCTAAATCTTTGTCAAGAATACGAAAATGAACTGTTACAGGCTTTCTTTTGAATCCATAGCGTACTTCAAAATTATTCGTAGCAAAATCTTTTTCATCTTTGTTAAGAAGAAAATTTATTACTTTTTTCAAAATTCCATCATGCTTTTCTATAAATTTTGTATCAACATTAGGAATTTCCAATTCTCTTAAATAAATATTTGGATTTGGATTGTTAGCTATCCAAACAGATACTTGTATAATTTTGTGCCATTCTTTTGAATCGTATTTCAAAAAATCGAAAGGCTTATCATTCATTAAATTAAGGAGATTAGAACATTCATCAAAAATAACCGTTACTATTTCTTCAAATTGTTTAATCTCTTTTTCTTTTTTTATATAATGTATGAAGCTATTTATATCATTTACCACAATATACGCAGGAAGTTCCTGTTTCCCTAAAATTCTGTCATTAATCGGCATATATTCAATGCTTATATTAAGTTTTTGCTTGCCAAATAAATCATATTGATCTTTCCAGTGCTTGCACCAATCTTTAATTGTATTATAATTTGAAATATCAGCTCTATCTTTTGATGCAGGCTGTCTAAGTCTTATTTTATAAGGAAATTCTATGACTCTTTGATCTTTGTTAATGCTTAATTTTTGACACAAAATCAAGCCTTTATTCCAAACTTTATTAAGTTCTTCTTTTATGTCTTTACTGTTTTGTAGTTCTTTCATTATATTCTTCTTTATATTGCTCTATACTTAAATTACGAATTCTAGACCTGTTGTCGCTGATAGCCACAAAACCCACATTGTCTATATATGGCTCTATGACGTGTATTTTTTGCAAAGGTGTTATAACCATTATCTGTAAATCCAGTTTTTTGAAAAGTTCTAATCCAAAGCGGGCTGATTCTTCACTTCCACGACCAAAAGCTTCATCAATTACAACAAACCTAAAACTTCTTGATTTGGTTTCGCCTATTTTTCTTAAACCAAATTGGTAAGCTAATCCCGCCGCCAATATAGTATATGCAAGCTTTTCTTTTTGTCCTCCGGATTTTCCTGTAGAATCATTGTAATATTCTGCCTGACTGTCATCAGACTTATATCTTTCAGAAGCAGCAAAATTAAACCAATTTCTAACGTCAGTAACTTTTAAACGCCATTTTTTATCTGCATCAATAAAGCCTTCTCGACCTTTTAATCTGTCTATAATTACTTTAACGGCTTCAAATCTTTGTTCATTATAATATTCGTCATCAGAAAAATTTAATGAATTGTTTGTGCAATTTCGTAAATCGCTTTTATAATCATTTATTTCTTTGTCATTATTAGAAATAACTTCAATTCTTATATAACGACCTTCATTATACTGAATTTCTTTTAACGACTCATTTATAGCTCTAATTCTATCTTTTATTTCTTCAGAATCTCTGTTTAACTTTGAATTAAAGGAAGCAATTCCTTGAATTGTTTGTTGATGCAGTAAATCTTTAAATCTTGTTTCAAATCTAGGCAAATCATCATTTTGTAGCCTTAAAAGGAATTTATTGTAATCAGAAAGATATTGATATTCTTGCCCCAGTTCTGCTGATTCTAAGACATATTTATTTTTAAATACACTCATTTCTTTGACTAATATATTCTTTTTATCACTAAAATCCTTTTGAAGATTTGATTTCAAATCATTAAATTTTTTGTTTAAAATTCTTTCTTGTCTATCAAACTCTTCTAATGATGATATTTCTTTAATATCATTTATTATTTCACTTAAACAACTTTCTAAATATTCTGTCTTGGGGAAGTCATTATTAGAATTTATTTCATCACTAGATTTGTTTAATATTTTATTTAATTCGCTTATTTTATTTTCAATTCCGCCTTGTTTCTTAGTTTTTGTATTAATTATAACTTTTATCTCATTTATTTTTTCTTCTAGCTTTGTTTTTTGTTCTCTTAGCTTATTAAGTTTGTCAGAAGATTTATGTAGCTCTTCTAATCTTTCTTGTAACTCTTTTATTTCTAAATCAATGCTTTTCCAGTCTATATTTTCATAGCTACTATATTTTATATGTTCATGCAATTTATTGTCTTTAAGTTCTAATAATTTTAATCTATTATCTAGTAATTTTATTTCAGATAATAAAGAATTTATTTCTTCTTGAATTTTATCAGATTCAGCTTTTAAATTTAATATTTTTTCTTTATTATTCCAGCCTAAAATATAAGTAGAAATATCGTTAATTGCTTTTCTATCGTCTTTTTCATGCTTTACTCCACCATGTTTAACCTGACCATTTATTGTAACTGCATATTTTTCTTTTTGGAATAATTCTAAGTTTTCACAACATATATAATTAAATCTTTCTTCTAATTCATTTTGCAACCAATCATAAGCCCAACAATCTGGCTTTACCTTTATTTTCCTAACCATAGAATTTGGTGAAATATTATAGTTACTTATTCTGTTTTCCAAGTTTTTTACTCTGAAATAAACAATTTTACCTTTAAGATTTGTTTCATCAACAGCTTTGGATACTTTAGAATATACAGAATCAGATACTAATAGAGATAACCCAAAACCATGAAGGACTCGCTCAATAGCTCCTTGCCATGCTTTTTCGCTTTCTTTTACCTGAATAAGCTCTCCAACAAATGGTAATTCATCATCTAACAAACCTGTTTTAGTACAAATTAAACTTCTTATCTTTATTTGTTCTAGTGGAATATTGTTTATACGCCCTTTTAATGAATTTATTTCATCATCTATTTGTTTTTTATTGTTTTTTAATACCTGAATATTAAGCTTTTTGCTAAATTTTTCTTCATTTTTTATAGAATATTCTGATTTTGTATAATTTCTTATTGTTTCAATTTGACGTTTGTTATTTTCAAAACTTGCTATATCAATGGGGAATATTAAATCTGTCATAGCTAAAATAGATTTATATTCTTCCTCATTTCTTTTGCGTTTATTTAGTTCTTTTTCTTGAGTTTTTATTTTATTTTCTATTTCTGTAATCTCATTGCCACCATTTAAAACTATATTAGTAGTTATTTCTGTTACTTGACTATTATAGTTTGTTTCATCTTCTTTTAATTTATTTAATTCTTGATCAACATTTTCTTTTTCATTATTTAATCTATTAATTTCTTTTTCTACAAAAGAAACTTTGTTTACTAGCATATAAGAATGTAAAGCATCTAATTTATTTTCAGTATCATTTATTTCTTTTTCAAATTTGCTACATTCTTGACCAATATTAGATATTTTCTTTAAGATTTCTATCTGATCATTGGCTTTAAGAATTTCGTCATGAGCTTTTGAAAGCTGTTCGTAATTCTGAATCATTGCATTTACTTCTTCATTCGTTTCATATTCTTGAAGCATATTTTCGCGAATAAAAGACGTAAGATTTCCAACAGACTTCATTGAAATTGTTTGATTAAATAAACCCAAAGCCTGATTATTATCTATTCCAAAATATCTTTTAAAATCGTTAGCGTATTGTAGAAAAGTATCATAAATTTTTGAATCAGGTATTTTTCTTAATCTTGATTTTAATGCTTTGATTTCATTTCCAAAGCCTGAAAAATCATTTTTAATTGATAAATCTGAACTTGAAATAAAATAAAATCTTTCAGGTTGCCCACCTTCTGGTTTGGCTACAAAAACTTGTGCTAGCGTATAAACTTGATTGTATCCTGAATTTTTAAAAACTCCCAATATTACAGAATATGAATTTATATCACGTAAAGCTACTGGTTTACCTATTAGACCACTATCAGCAGATTCTGTTTTATAGAAACCTAAAACATAAGACTTTAAATCTCTCTCTCTTCTTTCTGCTCCTGCGGCTTTATTAAAAGACAACCACTGTGGAGGAACAAGCAAAGTACTAATTGCATCTGCTATTGTTGATTTTCCTGAACCAATTTCACCAGTAACTAGAATATTTCTGCTTGAGGGATAAAGAGACCAGACTTTTTGGTCGAAAGTTCCCCAATTAAGTATTTCTAAACGATCTAGTCTAAAACCTGTTGTTGAATTATCTGTTGCAAATTCTAAAAAGCTTTGTTCGTAATTCATTCTAAATCCTCATTTTCATCAGCAATATCTATATTGTTTTCTCTCAATTCATCTGTTAACCTGTCCTTGAAATTGTTAAGCCAATCCATATCTACAAATGATACTATTATTGGTTTTATTTCATAATTATCTTCTTCACTTTTTAATTCTCTAATAAAATCTAAATCTATAACCTTCTTTAAATATGATTTTAAATCTTTATAGAATTTTTTTTCATCATCATTGCTATTTGGATAAAACGCTCTATATTTATCTGCTATATCATCAAAAGAAACAATGATTCTATCATCACTACCTGAGTTTTCTTTTTCTATAACAATTTGCCGTAAAACAACAATTAATATTGATACTTGTCTACTTAGAGGTTGTTTCCTTATTAATCTGGGCAGTTGTTCCTCTTCCAGGTTAAATAAGATTTGCTTTAAATAAGCGTAACCTCTTGATTTATCAATAATTAGCCGTAAACCAATTATTTTAAAGTGTTCAGAAACTTGAGATTCATTATCTTCTAAATAATTCCAAATATTTACATCATCTTCTCTATAAACAATACCTTTCATAAGGTTTATAAGTATTTTGGAAAAGTTATAATTATTTTTTTCTTCTTCAGATATAGTCATTTTATTTCTCGTAGCTTATTGTTATTTTTGGAATTTTGGCAACTCGAATTGCTTGCAAACTTTCATCTAACCATTTTATTTCTTCTTTACTTGAATCATCACAAATTATATTAATTTGCCGGTTGTTTTGCATTTCACTTGCAACGCTAAAATAGCTTATTAACTCCATTAAACCTTTATTTAACGGATTATTATTTATAACCTGTCCTAAAGTTGTTTGTTCATTTAAATTCAGTGCTTTACGAATATTATCTATTATGGATTGCTTATCTACAAAGACTTGATTATATAGGGCACTATCATCTATGTCATTTTCTAAGCCAATTTCAATGTCTGAAACAATATTTGGCTTTTCAGAAGAAGTCCAAAGAGGTAATTCCATTGGCATAGATAATTCAATTCCTGCTTTATCTATATCCATGTAATTTTTGTCGTTATTAGCAATTGTTTTAAGTTTTATTGCCATGTTTTCTATTCTTTTTATAAGTCGCTCAATACTTTTGTTTTGGGATGATATATTTTGGCTTACATACCTACTTAGTCTTTGAGTAAGTTTTATAACCATTTTTTGAGTTGATTCTCCAGCTTTCTGCCAATTTCGATATATTTTAGCAATTTTTTTATCTGGTTTGAGCTCTTTAATCTGTTTCATTTCAAGTATTTTAGCCAATTTTTCATCGAAATCGTCTATTTTATCTTGCGACATAATAAATTGCATAAAGGCTTTAAAGCTTTTTCCTTCATCGGTTGACTCAATGTAATCAAAATCTTTGAATTGAGTTTCTAGAACTTCTCCTTTGGCACCATCACTGGTTGCTATTTTTTCTCGTGTGGCTTGGTCTAGTTTTCTAAAATTATCTTCAACTTCTCTAAAATCGCTTAACATCATATTAGACAAAGAAATAACCTGCTGAAATCTGTCTTTAATTTCACTATCGCTTAAAATAGATACATTTCCAGCCTTCAATTTCTCTATTTCAGCTTCAAGAGTTTGTTTTTGCTTTTCCAAATTTTCTAAACGATTTTCTTTGTTTCTATCAGATCCAATAACTATTTGTTCAACTAAACTGAAAATAGTTCTTAAACGCGATTCAGTACCTACGAATTTTTTAGATATTAAATCGTCTATCCATTGAATGGCTTTTTCTGCCTTTGCGGAAATATCATAATGAGGCTCATCGTCGTTATCAACATAAAAATTCCTTAAATAGCCACTTTTTTGCCAATCTGTAATGTATTCAGACGCTTTTTTAGGAAAAAGATCCTGATTTCTATCTCTTAATTTGAACAACTCATCTTCAAGTAAATTTTCTAATATGTTTTTGGCTATATCTCTTTTATTTGGCTCTATAAAAGTTTTGTGTAGAAAACTTATTATTAATGGGGCATTATCAGCTCGAAGCAAAATCCAAGCGACATTCATTTGTCTTAGATTTACTAGTTCGTCATAGTTCATATTACAGAAGCTCTTATTTATTTTATGTATTACTTTAGAATTAATACGATTATAAATCAACAATTGTTTCTATAGCAAATTACTGTATGAATTATATTATAGCTTAGCTTTTTCTAGTAAAAGTGCTATATCTTGTTCATCATCGACGATATGCATTTTCGAATGGCAATTTGGACATAAAGCAACTACATTGCTTAATTTATCAGCACCTCCACGTGAAAGCCATATTACATGATGTACTTCCAAATATGGATATCCCTGTTTATCACAAAAAGGAGCTAGATTACCACACAATTGACAAATTCCTGAAGCACGTTCTTTTGCTTTTTCGATAACGTTTGCATTTCTTTTGAACCCCAAAGTCGTTGTTTCTCTTCTTTGAGGTGCTTCCTCACCAAAATCAGTTTTTGACTGAGTATTTATTGTTAAATTACGTGGAATACAATCAAATCGAATTCTATCTTTTGATACATATAAAGCAATGTATTCTCTTCTGTCTTCAGGTATAACAAGGTGTGATTTATTATCCGCTTGATTTTTCCAATACTCATTAACGAAATATTCTGTTACAGAAAAAACTTCACGTATTTTTTGGGCAAGTAAACTTTGCTTAGCATAACGAATCTGTATTAAATCTGAGTGATTTGGAAATTTCACTTCATCAAAAAATTGATTCTTTATAACAGCATCATCGTAAATATATCCACACATTTCCACTTTAATATTTTTCTGACTACCTTTTTCTAAGGAGAAATGCATTTTACTTAAAAGAAATTTCTGATAAGCAACAGGAATGCTTATTCCTTCATAAAGAGTCGATTTATCAACAATTTTTGTAAATAGAAGTTCCTCTACCATTTTAATTCTCCTTATAAATATATAAAAGATAGTTAACTTTATTATAAGTCTTTCTAAGACCATGAAAAACTTTCTTTGAATAATTTATTAAGTTGTTAACTATGATTTTATATTATTTATGTTGGAATTAAGTAATAATAACCAAAGTAGTGAATGTATTTATAACAAATAAACAAAAAATATTACGCCAATAGAAGCTAAAATAAAAAAATCTCTGAATTGCTTCAGAGGCGGTTGTTTACTTAATTTTGTGAATCGCAATTTTTCTTTCAATCTTTAGATTTGCTTGTTTTTACCTCGCTGTCTGTTTACTGTTTTTCAAACTCTTATGCCTGCTTTTGTTGGATCTATATAATCAGAACCAGTATGTTTATCGCCCATAAGTTCTACTTGGGTTCTTTCATTTCTTAAGGTGGTATCCTGTCGTTTGTTTGATACTAGATCTGAAGCTGCCATAACCATTGCTGTGTTCATAAATACCATTAATGCTACCATTGATAATACTTTTTTCATTTTTTCTACTCCTAAGTTTATTTACTTTATTTTTATTTCGTTCGCTTTCGTAAATATAGACAAAATGAAATTTATAAAATCCACGAATTTTCAAAAAAAATTTCATTTTTTTTGAAAGTTTTTATTGTAGTTGGTAGTTATTGTAGCTGTTTAAAAGGTTCTAGTAATGACGAATTTTGAAATTAAGATTTTTATGTTATAATTAAGTAAGAAATTCTTACCAAAGGAAAAACAAAAAAATGGACGCTCGAATATTAACTCTTTCATCTAAGGGGCAAATTTCTTTACCAATTGCTATTAGAAGAAATTTAAATATTGATGCTGGCGACAAACTGGCTGTTTATACTTCTGGTGATGTTGTAATGCTGAAAGTCTTGAGACTTCCAACCGCTGAAGAATTTTCTAAAACATTAGACGAAGCAAAAGAATGGGCTGATTCTGTAGGTTATAAAGAAAGCGATGTTAACAACATAATCAAATCGGTAAGAAAAAAGAAAAGGAAATGAAAATAGTTCTAGATACAAATGTTGTTATTTCTGCTGTGTTTTTCGGTGGAGAACCAAGAAAAATACTAGAAGCTGTTTTGCAGAAAGAATTTGATGCTTTTGCAACAACAGAAATTGTTGAAGAATATCAAGAAATCGTTGATGAAATGATAGATATGAAACAAGGCAAATTAAGAAAAGATATATTGTTTCCATTGATAAAGTCTTTAAAAATAATCACGGCTAAATCAAATGTTAAAATATGTAGAGACCCGGATGACAATAAATTTCTTGGTTGTGCAAAAGATTCTGGAGCTCTTTACATAGTGAGTGGCGACAAAGATTTATTGGTTTTAAAAAAGTTTGAAAAGACAAAAATAATAACAGCTAGAGAGTTTTGTAATAAATATTTGAACAAATAGATATAAAATTAGAAATGAGATAATTTTGCTAAAAACAAAAAAATCTCTGAATTGCTTCAGAGGCGGTTGTTAACTAAGTTTAGAGATTACAATAACAACAAAGCAAAAAAAAACACTCTTTCGAGTGGTCTTTTGTTGGCTATATCATTTATTTATGCTTTTTATACTCTAACACCTGCTTTTGTGGGATCGATATTATCAGAACCAGTATGTTTGTCGCCCATCAATTCTACCTGAGTCTTGTCGTTTCTTAAGGTATCCTGTCGATTGTTTGTTACTTGATCTGAAGCTGCCATAGCCATTGCTGCGTTCATGAATACCATTAGTGCTGCCATTGAAAATACTTTTCTCATTTTAACTCCTGAATTTAATTTCTTAGATTTATTATTTATGCTTTATAGAACCGCTTTCGAAGTTCTTTGTTCGCTTTCATAAATATAGACAAAACGAAAAACTAAAAATCCACGGAGAATTTAAAAAATTTTAATTTTTTTATTTTTTGTTGCTGGCAGTTGTTGAGAAACCCCCTTTCGGCACTACGTATCACTTCCCCCAGCAAAACTAGGGGAAGATCTTAAATTACCCAAATGAAGACAGCTTTTCTAAAAGATGCTACCCCAGAGTTAAAAAACTACTGGGGTAGCAACTTAGACAATACTAACGAAAGATTTAATTATTTGTTTTCGCCTTTCCGCTTCCAAAAGCTTTGTCGAATTCAATGTAAATAAGCGGAATAATCAGAAGTGATATAAAGGTTGCGATAGTAAGACCGCTTATAACCGCTCTTGCCATTGGAGCCTGCATTTCACCGCCTTCTCCCCAACCTAATGCCAAAGGAACAAGACCAAGAATGGTTGTTGAAGCAGTCATCAGAATTGGTCGACAGCGGTTAGATGCTGCCTCTTTAGCGGCTTCAATAATATCCATATCAGGATTCTTGCGTCTTAACTCATTCATATGGTCAACAAGCAGAATTGAGTTGTTAACAACAATACCGCCCAGCATGATACAACCAATGAATGTTTGAACATTGAAGGTAGTTCCTGTGAAATAAAGAATAGGAACAACACCGATAACAGACAACGGAACTGTTGTCATAACGATAAAAGGGTCTCTTAACGATTCATACTGAATCGCCATAACCATATAAACCAAGAAAATAGCAAGAATAAAGCTGAAGGCCAGTTCCATGAAAGCTTCCTGTTGATCTTCGTAGTCACCAGTCATAACAATAGCAAAGTTTTCTGGTAACGGAATTTCTTTAATCTTTTCTTGAACATCTTTTATAACAAAACCAAGGGAGCGGCCTTCTACATCGGCAGAAAGAGTAAGAATTCTTTCCTGATTATGACGTTCAATAATAGTTGGCCCCATCTTGCTTTCAAGTCTAGCGACATTTCGAAGCATAACAGGGTTGCCGGCAGAGTTGGTTATAACCATATTAAGAATTTCATCTAACTTCATATATTCAGCATCAGTAGCTTTTACTAATATCTTATATTCGTTAGAACCATCTCTAAGATTGCCCGCACTTCTTCCAGACATCATAGTTTCAAGGAAAGTAGAAATTGCATTTATAGTAAGTTTCTGGTCTGCTGCTTTATCACGATCTATTATGATAGAACGTTCAGGAACACCCTTTTCACGAGAAAGCTTAACATCTGTAATTCCAGGGACTTCTTTTATAAGCTTTGCAACCTGCGCTCCTAATGCATCGGCAGTTTCAATATCATAACCACGTATTTCAAGTTGAACTTTATCAGAGCCAGAACCCATACGCATCATAAACATTCCCTGACCTTCTCTTGTTCTGATAACGGTTCCAGGAATGCCGCCAAGATCTTTTCTAAGTGCGGCAGCAATCTGGGCACTGCTTCTTTTTCTTTCATTAGAGGCTTTTAAAGGAATACGTATATCACCTTTATTTACTGCAGAGTTTCGGCCACCACCAACATTAGTAAACATAATGTCTCTTTCAGGCACTTTTTCCTTTATAATTGCTTCAACTTTTTTGAAAGTTTCATCAACTAAACTTAATCTAGAGCCTTCTTCCATTTCAATGCTAACTCTAACTTCGCCTTCATCAGCAGTGGGCATAAATTCTGTTCCCATAAGACTTACCAAGGAACAAGCAAAAGCAATTAAACAACCTAATATAAAGAAAGTAGATGCTCTATAAGTAAGAACCTTATTCAGTGCCCAGGATTGTATTTTTAGGATGATTCCTACCATTGCATCAGACATTCTCTTGAACAATCCAACTTTATGAGTAGCTTTATCTTCTTTAGAAACAACGTTTTTTAAGAAAATAGAAGTCATCATTGGAACAATCGTCAGAGAAATAGCCATTGAACAGAATAGCGAGAAAGCAACTATATAAGCAAGCTGCTTAAACATTACCCCCGTTACGCCTTCTACAAAAAGTAATGGAAGGAATATAACAACAGTTGTAAGAGTACTAGCTAGAATAGACATTGCAACTTCGTTAGAGCCTTCAATTGAAGCTTCTATAATAGGAACGCCGTTTTCCCTATGTCTGAAAATGTTTTCTAGAACAACAATGGAGTTGTCTACTAACATACCAATACCAAGAGCAACACCACCTAATGACATGATATTTAATGTGAAACCGAAGTAATACATCAAAGTGAAAGTTGCGATAATAGAAACGGGAATAGCAATAGCGATAATAGTTGTACTAGCTAAGTTAGCAAGAAATATTTGTAAAATAACAATAGCAAGAATACCGCCCAAGATAGCAGATTGGCTAACATTATTAATAGAGCGGGTAATGTATTTTGAGCTATCGACAATAGGAGTCAATCTTAATTGAGGAATTTCTTCGTTAATTGCTGCAACTTCTTTTTTTACAGCTTTTGCAACGTTGACAGTATTTGCACCAGATTGCTTGCTGACAGATATTCGAACACCTTCATTGTCGTTGATTCTAACAACACTTCTTTTCTTTTCCCAATGATCTTCAACATTTGCGACATCACAAAGTCTGATAACCTGCTGACCGTTCATTCCAACAACAAGTCTTGAAATCTGCTCAACAGTTTGAAATTCTCCAGGAGTTCTTAGTCTGATTTCAAAGTTTCCAGATTCAATCATACCTGCTGGAAGATTGATATTTTCAGCTCTTATTCTGCTAATAATTTGTTCTGGGCTTATTTTTAAGGCTTTTGCCTTATTGATATCCAAATTAACCTGAATTTCACGTTGATTACCACCCATAACATCAATAGAAGCTACACCATCTATTTTTTCTATACGATATTTAACCTGATTATCTATTAAATCAAGCAATTTAACAGGATCTAACTCTGCTGAGGCACCAAGCACCATAATCGGCATTGCATTAGAGTCGAATTTACGTATCTGTGGTCTGTCTATATCATCTGGCAACCTTTTAATGATACGGTCAATGCGGTCTCTAACATCGTTTGTGGCAGCATCAAGATTTGTTCCCCAGGCAAACGAAATTCTTACATTACTTCTTCCTTCGCTAGAAGATGATTCTATTTCTTCAACACCAGAAACAGCAGCTATAGCCTGTTCTATTGGTCTGGTAATCAAAGTTTCGACTTCTGTAGGACTTGCATTTTCATAAGTCGCAGAAACGCTTATCATAGGGAAAGTCATATCAGGCATCAAATCAACAGGAAGTTTATATAAAGAAACGAAACCAAAAATGACCACCATCAGCGTTATCATTGTAACGCCAATTGGGTGTCTTACAGATTGTTTAGATAATTTCATTTTTTAGTTTCGCTCCCTTTGGCTTTTTCTTCATCAGATGGGATTCTGATTGCCATTCCATCTTCAAGTAAGTGCTGACCAAGTGTAATTACTCTTCCGCTTATTTCCGGATAGCATATTTCAACTTGTTTTGGATTTCTATAACCACATTCTACAGGAACAAATTTTGCAACTTTTTTGGTTTCATCAACAATAAACACGCCTTCTTTTTCTTTACGAATAACTAAAGCTTCTATTGGAACAATTGTAGTATTTTGATGTGTTCCATAAATGATATTGGCAGAAATAAACATACCTGGCTTTAATTCAAAATTAGGATTCTTTAAATTTAGTTCAATTCTAGCCTGTCTCGAAACTTCATCAAGCATAGGTGCAATTCTTGTAACTTTAGCGGTATATTCCTTCCCCGGAAGAGCTGTCGGGAAAATCTTAACTTCCATACCCTGTTTTATTTTGAAATAATCTCTTTCAACAACATCAATTACCGCAGTAAGATTTGTAATATCTATAACAGAAATAATTGGTGTGTTCGCAGTAATCATCGCACCTTCATCAAGAAGACGTTCTGCAACAAATCTATCGTTTGTTCCGTAACTCCAGGAAGCATCAACTTTCGTATAAGCTAATTTTAGCTTTGCTTGAGCTAAAGAAGCTTCTGCTTGTCTTAAAGAAGATTTATTAACCATATGCTTTGCAGAACGAGTTTTAAAATCTGCACTGGCATTTTCAACTTCTACTTCTGAAGCAACTTTTTGTTTACGCATTGTTTTAACGCGTTCTAATTCTCTTTTGGAAATTTCTAACAATTCGCCGCTTTCGTTATAATTGGCTTTTGCTATTTCTAAGGCTGCTTCAGCTTGTTCAACAGCTAGAATAAATTCTTCATCATCTAATTCAGCAACGATGTCACCATTTTTTATAGTATCGCCAATATCAAAGTTTACTTTTTTTATACGACCAGAGGTTTTGGGAGCAACCTGAAACTTTGATTTAGGCTGTATAGAACCAGTAAAAATGCCTTCATCCTTCATTTCGCCTTTAATTACATCGCCTGTTTCAACAGCTACAACAATCTGTTTTGCACCACCACGCATGTTTCCCTTTTTATCGGTAGCATTGTTTTTCTTATAATAATCCATGCCATACCAAACCAAAGCGGCACCGACAATAAATACGAAAATCAGTTTTTTCATTATATTAAACTCCCAATTATTTTAGATATAAAACATAAGATTAAAGATATATTGCACCCATCATAATCAGGTTTTCTGTTCTCAATATCCTACGCACTACAGCCCAATCTCTTTTCTTCTATCTAAATTTTTAGTCTTTTATCTTATATCTCTTTAAACATACATTATATAATATGGTTTTTCCATACATAAAATTGTTAAGTTAAATTTACAAATATTTATTCAAGTTATAAAAAATCGCAATACTAAAAAAATAAGCATATATAAATTTGTCTAAAAAAAAGAAGATAATCCTGAAATTACTCAAGAAGTTAGTTAAATAATGTTATTAAAAGAAAAAATGGTTATTTATATCTTTTTTATTCAATGACAGACATCAATTTTGAAGAATAAGAATATTTTGAAAGTATAGTTGCTAACAGAGTTTTTTCAGAACCTAAAAATAAACAAAAATAAAATTCTTGACTTTTATAAGTTTTCATAAGAGTCAAGACAACAAATAAAAAATATTACATAGAAAGCTTTAAATTCAAAATGTCAAAGGGTATATAAAAATAGTTTTCCACAAGATATTTTTCATTACTAATCATTATCCCCATAGTTATACACATTATCAACATGAATATTTCGTACAATAAATAATAGTTTGATAACAGTTCAAAATCCTTTTATAGAAATAAAAAAGAAAAGTTTATTATGAATTATTTTTATCTTAATAAAAATAGAATTTGTGGATTCTTACAAACAATCATCATTTTTTTGATAACAAATTAAGAAAATGGCTTCTATAAAGTTTTTCATATTATTAAAAATAATCTAAAAAATATTTAAAACTTTTAGAACAAAATATAGTATTATATTTGTAAACTAATAAGATGATTTTGCATAATTGTAAGCTTAAAAAGCTTAACAATTTAAAGCAAATCATTATAATAAGCGGTACAATAATCCTTTATTAAAAGCCGAATTTCGGAAGTTATCCGTAACCATAGGAGAATTGCTTTGAAAAACTTCAAATATGTTTTAATGGCATTACTATTAGTTTCTGCTTTTTGTTTCAATGGTAGTAAAGCATATGCAGAACAAAAATTCGTATTTTACTATCAATCAATTGAAAGCGTAGAAAAGATCAACGAACCAATTGAAAAAGATGATAGCCTTTGGACAAAGTTTAAAAAGACTGTAAAAAAAGGCGTAAATACAGTTAAGAGAACTTGGGAAAACGTTGTAACTAGAAATTTGGCTCTTGGTGAAGGTGACAAGAAATGGTATTCTCAAGAAGACCATAATATTGTTTATAATGTAAAAAGAACAAAAGTAACTACAGAAGAAGAATTGTTAAAAGCCATGGGTGCCAAATCTGAAGATGATCTTACTGATGGTCAAAAAGCTTTATTAGCTGTTTTCAGACAATCAAAATCAGAAGCTATCGCTGCTGAAGCAAAGATTGGTTATATTCCAAAAGTTAATATCGTTCTTTCAGATACTACTGGTTTCGATGACGAAAGCAAATATCCTCATGTTAGCAAAGACTTCTGGCCTTGTTCTACTGGTTTAACCATTAACATGAGCAGCAACCGTTACAATTACTCTGGTAGTGAAAAAGACGCTGCTTCTACTCTAGTTCATGAATTTGCTCACTGCTTAGATGCCACAATAAAAGAAATCAAGAATCCTTACGGTCTTGATGGTTCTCACTATGGTTGCGAAATCACAGGTAAGAGAGCTGCTTTCGTTGAAGCTTGGGCTGAATACAACGAAATGATTGCTTCTGAAGATAAAGCAAAAGAAATATTAGAAAGATCTAAGCTTCTCTGTGAAGAATCTAAAACTGTAGCCGGTTCTTATACTTGGGATATTAAAGAAGAAGATTGTACTGCTGATCAGCTTATGAGATCTGAAGCTCATCTTGCTAAACTTCTTTATCGCATGACTACAGAAACTGAAAATGGTAAGGAAAAAGTTTACAAAGCATTCACAAGCACTAGATGGAATCTTTTAAGAACAATGCCAACTCTAGTTAAGAAATTCATCAAACAGAATCCAGAAGATACTGAAACAATATGCAGAATAGTTGATGAAGTATTCTTAGGCAAACTTACTGATGAAGAATTCCTTGATTACGTAGGCAAGAATAAAGAAACTATGGCTTATCTTGAAAAACGTGGTAAAGCACCAGAAGATGTTGCTATGGAAAATACAAATACTGAAAACATATCTGCTTCTGATGAAAACCTCGGCATAGAAAATTCTTCAGGAAATCCTTTTACTGATTAATAAATAAAATAATAAAACAAAAAAAATAGCCTTCAATCGAAGGCTATTTTTTTTTGCTATAAAAAGAATCAGCTAAATTCTTTTAACATCTCTTCTAATTCTGGATCATCAAAGGGCTCATCTTGAGACTCTTTAATCATAAAGACAAGCTTTTTCATTTCAAGCTCAGACATTTTTCCATTGTTCTTAGCTGGAAGTTTTTCCGCTTCTTCTTTAAGTAATTTCTTGATGAACTTTTCTCTAGTTTCTTTATCACTCACAACTTGGAAAATCTTTTCTGCCAAAACTTGTGGATCACACATTTTGTATGTACCTTCCTGAATTTGGCGAGTTATTTCCTGTATATGCTCCATTCTCTGCAACTGCTGCTGCTGAAGAATACGCATGTTATTCTCCATATTGCTTCGCATTATTACAGGCTGATTTACACTACTAGAACCTTTAGAGCTTCCTGAAGACTTGCTTTTTAAAGTATCATCAAAAGAAGAAGTCTTATCAGCTTTGGTTTTGGGTTTTGTAGTTATGATGATAGTTTTTCCAGAACCGCTAATGGCGTCAACCATATTAATACTCCCTTATATATATTTTAATCGAGTATAATTTTCCCTAATCTATATAAATTATCGTCATTTTTTATTTATTTGTTAATTTTTATTTTCATAATTCATATAAATAAAAATATAATATAATATATAGTGCTGTCATTGAATGTGAAATTATTAAAAGAGCATTAATTCAAGATTTATTTATTAAAATAAAAACTACTAAATAAAAAAGCCTCTATAAAAATATAGAGGCTTTTTTATAAGTGCCGGAAGTCGGGGTCGAACCGACACGCCTTTAAGGGGCGCGGGATTTTGAGTCCCGTGCGTCTGCCAATTCCGCCATTCCGGCTAGTGAATTTAAAAATATCACAGCTTAAAAAAAAAATCAATATATTTGTCAAAACTTGCTATATGTACGAAAAATTATTATAATAAAAGAACAGTCTAGCATTTTGGGGTAAAAATTTATGTTTGATTTAAAAAAGTTAACATTAACTTTTATTATTATAGGTTTGTTTGCTAATCCTGTTTCTGCTAAAAAACAGAAAGAAGAAAACGAATTTAAAAAGTGGATAAAATATAATTACGAAGCAGAACATTATCAACAGGAAAGTTTCCAGTTAGTTGATCCAAAAGGCGATGCTTTTTTAATCCGCAAAGTCGACACTGTACCGATGAAGATTTTGTCTTCTATAGTCAAAAGCAATTACCCCCAAGCTGAAATTGAAAAAGAAAAAGAAATAGCAGAGCTAGAACAATCAATTGAAAACGGTACCGTTCCTTACCAAATAGGCAAAACTGTCCCAATAGATGTAGATAGACTAATCAACAAATGCCGCCACATAATGCGTCATTACTATCCACAAATAACTCCAACTATGGGTGAAGAACACGATTGGTCACCTGATGCTAAAAAGTATTTGTTTTATGGATTTTGGCAAAGATTAGGCCGTCACATATTTGGTAAGCAAAAAGAATTTCCCTGCCCAATATTCTTAAGAAGCAAGCTATTCCTGTGTTTAGCTTGTGGCTGGACATCTCGTTATCTTGTTACTGGTCAGGAAAAAGCTTTAACAGAACGAATAATGAAATATCCAGATCGTAGAGTACAAATTCACCATATGTTTGCTGAAAGTTATAAACTAAATAAAGGTAACGTTTACCTTACTTTCTTAACATGTGAAAACGTTCTCGCTGGCGATCCATATAGAGAAGACCGAGAAAATGATCCGTTACAGAAAAAACTTGCTTATATCCGTCATGATTCTAAAGATATAGGTGACAATTATGGTGCATGGTATCATTTCTTTGGTATCTCTCTTTACGGCTTACTTAGAGCTGGTGCAGTTAGCCGTTCTGTTGCTGAAATAGAAAGCATTGGTTCTTTCTTTATGGAAGGTGCCGATAAGCAGGAAGATTACATCAATCGCTATGGTGCTATTTTTGGCAAGAAATTCAAAAAGATGATGAAAAAAGAAACCTGGAAGATTCCTCTGCAACCAACAGACAGAACAGACTATATGCTTCCAAATGTTCTTCAGCCAAATAATAACAATTATAAAAAAGCCTCCTTTTAGCTGTAAGCATTAAGCTGTAAGCTTCAAGCCAGCTATTCTTTAGAAAAAATATTTCCGGCTTACAGTTTAGAACTTATAGCTTATAGCTTGAAATTATGTCCTCCTTTCATATTTCTAATCATTTAAAACACTCTTTGCAATCCAATACACTAGCCTTATTTAAATGGCTAGTGTTGTCTGTTTTTATAGGCATAATAGTAGGTTTGGTAGGAGTAAGCTTTCATTTTTCTCTAGAATATGTAACAGAATTAAGAAAAGCACATCCCTGGATATTATTGTTGATGCCTATAGCAGGTTTAATAATAGTAGCTCTATATCACTTTTCTGGGATGGAAGATGATACAGGAACAGAAAGAGTAATAACATCTGTCAGAAGTGGTGCTTTAGTCAAATTAAGAATGGCACCCTTAATTTATGTTTCAACTATTCTAACCCATCTTACTGGAGGAAGTGCTGGAAGAGAAGGAGCTGCCCTACAACTTGGAGGAAGTATTTCATCAGCAATTGGCCGTTTCCTTAAATTAGATGATAGAGACCTTAGGGTTATCACAATGTGCGGAATGGCAACAGGTTTTTCGGCTCTTTTTGGAACTCCATTAGCTGCTGCTGTTTTTGCAATGGAAGTTGAAACCGTAGGTGTTATGTATTATGCGGCACTAGTACCCTGTTTTCTAGGTTCTTTAACTGCACGCCAAGTAGCTAGTTGGTTTAATGCTCAGGGAACAACATTTAATATTTCAGGTGTTCCAAATATAATTACTGCTCAAGACACTCTTTCTTTAATAGTATTGGGAATATTCTGTGGAGTTTTAGCAAATATATTTTGCAGAATTTTGGAATATTTTGGGCATATGTATAAAAAAAGATTTCCAAACAAATGGTTAAGAGTGTTTATGGGTGCTATTACAGTAATATTTGTTTCTATTATGGTTAGAACCAATGCATATAATGGAGCAGGGATATGGGTTATAAACAAAGCCATGGAAGGAAACGTAGAACCTCTGGCTTTTTTCTTTAAAATGCTCTTAACTGCTTTAACATTAAATGCAGGATTTAAAGGAGGAGAAATTGTTCCCTCCTTTTATGTTGGAGCAACATTTGGTTGTTTTATAGGACCAGTAATAGGTTTAAACCCTTCTTTCGCTGCTGGAGTTGGACTTGTTAGTGTATTTTGTGGTGTTACTAATGCTCCTATGACGTCAATAATGCTTTCTTATGAACTATTTGGAGGAGCAGGAGTTAAACTAATGGCTTTAGCTATAGCAGTAAGCTATATGACTTCTGGCTATCATAGCCTATTCCACAGCCAAAAAATAGCTTATTCAAAAATAAAAGCAAAATATATTGATATATTCTCAAACGACAATAGTGACGAATAAACTGAGAATTAAATTTTGAAAGTTAAGAGATAATTACAAAATTTTGTCTCTTATAGCAAAAAGAATTAAAAACCAAGAATAAATAACAACTTGATTAATACAAACTTTTCAAAAAAATAAAGTTTTTTAAACTGTTTTAGTCGAAAATATAAAAAATTCGTTGCTTTTTTATAGTTGTTCTAATTATAATTTACACTAATTGTAATTTATTTAGTTTCGGAGGATTCCTTAACCATGCCCAAAACTATTCTTGTAGCAGAAGACTCTTTGATGCTACGCAAGGTTGCCTGTTTCCCTCTAGAAAAGACAGGTTATAAGGTTTTAGAAGCCAACAACGGTATAGAAGCAATCGAAGCCATGTCTAAGAATCATGTTGACATGCTCATTACAGACCTGAATATGCCTGGCATGGATGGTTTTGAACTTATTGCTCATGTAAAAGAAGACGAAAAGTTCAAACATATTCCTATAATCATTCTTACAACAGAAGGCAAAAAAGAAATGGTTATGAAAGGATTGACTCTTGGTGCCAATTCTTTCTTACAAAAACCAATTAAACCAGATCTGATGCTTCAAGAAGTCGAAAGACTATTGAACAAGGCTTCTAAGGGGGCTTAATAATGGCAACAGCAGAAGTATTATTAGAAAAGCTCAAAAATTCTGATCCTAATCAGCGAAGAAAAGCTATTCGTGAATTAGCTAGTTATCCAGAAAACCAAAATGTTGTTGCTGCTTTATGCGATGCACTAGGTGACCCAAACAAAGGTGTTCAGAACATAACAATCGAAGTATTATCTTCAGTGCCACACAAAAACATAGTACTTGGTTTAATAAATGTAGTTAAAAGCCCTGATTTGAATACAAGAAACGCAGGTATGACCATCTTGCGTAATTTGGGTCCGATGGCTATTGATCCTATTGTTTCTGCATTAAATGCTTCTACAGACGTAGACGAAATCATTCAGCTACTGGTTATTCTTGGCGATATCAAATCACATATTGCTACAGATACAGTTCTAAAATACATCACTCACGAAGATGATAACGTCAAAACTACAGCAGTAGAATCATTAGGCAAAATCCAAGATCCAAAAGCAGTAAAAGTTCTTCTAGAAACTTATAAAACCACTGATATTCTAAAATATTCTATCGTTGAAGCTCTTGGTAATATCGCTGTTGAAGAAGTAATTCCAGTATTAATCGCCTCTTTGGAATCTGGCGATATGTTGGAATACTTTACCGCAATAGGTGCTTTGGGTGCTACAGAATCTCCAAAAGCTATTGAAGTTCTCTGCAAAAAGCTTCTTTCAGAAGAAGACTCCGGAACTAGACGTCTTATATTCAAATCTTTAGCTCAGATAGAACAAGCAAACAAAGGCTGTCTAAAGAGTATAGCTTCAGATGATATTCTCGAAATTCTCAAAGGTCTATTAGACAACCATGATGCAGCAGAATATCGTTATTTAGTAGAAGTTGCTTCTGCTATAGAAAACGAAGCATTTGCCGGAGCATTGCTTGATGCTCTTCAGAGTCCAGAGGAAGACATTTCAGACTCTGCATTTGAAGGTCTTTGCAAACTTGGCAATAAAGCAGTTAAAGTTGCATTAGAAAAAATTGGCAAAGTTGAACCACCAGTTGCAGTTAAGATTCTTAGATATCTTGAAAAATATCCATCTGTTGAAGTTCCAAATGCAATTTCAATGTTTAGCCAGAATCCAGACGATTCTTTAAGACAGGCTTTAGCTAAGACATTGGGTGCTTGCAAATGCGATGTATCTTTTAACACTTTAAAAGATATGCTCAATGATGTAGACGAAACTGTTAGAAAGAACGCTGTTATTTCTGTAGCAGGAATGTTGGATTGTCCAGGAGCCATTCAAGCTCTCATAGGCAAATTCAAAGATATTAATGGTCACGTTAGACGTGAAGCTTGTTCTGCAATGGCTAACACTGGTAGTTCTGAAATAGTAGAACCACTATTTGGAGTAATTGCCGCTGAACCTTATGGTGACGTTAGAGAAGCTGCAGCTTCTGTATTAGCTTGCAGAAAAGATCCAGTAATCACTAAAAAGCTTCTTGAAATGTTAGATGATCCAAATTCAAGAATTCGTGAAACAATTTCTAAAACTATTTGGAAATGTGGTTCAACTGTTGCAGTTGATTCTCTTATCGCAAAACTTAGCGATCCAGAATGGCGTGTAATAGTTAATTCTTGTAACTCTCTTGAAAACATGAGAGACCTCAAATCCATCTTCCCGTTAAAAGAACTCTTGAAAAACGGTGACTGGCAGATTAGAATTGCAGCACTTTCAGCTTTAAGAGCATTTAAGTCTAATCAACTCAAGCAGTTCTATATTCCACTATTAGCTGACGAAAACCCACAAGTTGCAAAATTAGCTGTTGTGGCTTTAAGCGAAATAGGTGACAAATCTCTTGATGCTGATTTCAAGAAATACATTAATCACAGCAAATGGGAAGTCAGATACCAAATCGTTAAAGCTCTTGGTTCTATAAAGAGCACTAGCTGCTTAGAACTTCTAAAACAAATCATAGAAAAAGATGACAATAATGCTGTTCGCTCAAGAGCAATATTAACTCTGGCAAAAATTGGCGACAATACAAGTGCAGATATTATCTTCAAGATGCTTGATAATGAAGACAAAAATCTAGTTGTTTCTGCAATCAAGTATTTTAAAGATAAACCAGATGTTCATACTGGCTTAGAAGAAAAATTAGCAGACATTTTCTGCAAAGACGCTTGGGTAAAGAATTATTTCATCGGCACTTTTGCACAAAATAGTTCTGATTTCTTAGAAAAAGTTCTTAAAGAAGTTGTTTCTCCTCGTCAGGCAAAACGCATTGAAAGAATCAAAAAGGCAAAACCAGAAGAAAAATGCATGAATGACGAAGAAGCTCTTCTTATTAGAGAAATCATTGCAGACAAATGTGGTATTGAAATTAAAGACAAAAAGGTTCTTGAAGCTAAACTCAGCCGTGAATTGTCTAAATATTTCATTACCTCTTGGATAGAATATTATCATAGTTTAAGATACGGTTGCGAAGATGCAATGCTTACTTCTCTCTATGATTCTATAACTAATCCAACAACAGAATTCTTTGGTGAACCTCAGCAAACTAAAGTTTTGGTTTCTAATATACTTCCAGAACTTATCGAAGAAAAAGTTAAAGCTGGTGGCGACAAGTTAAGAATTCTCTGCTGTGGTTCTTCATTCGGTCCTGAAGCATATTCAGTTGCATTATCTGTAATTGAAGATTTGCACACCGATAGAGTCAACATAGATGTTACTGGTATAGATATATCTCACATCTGTTTAAATACTGCAAAACGTGGTATTTATAAACGTGAAATATTCAGATTTGTAGATCAGAAATATACCGACCTCTATTTTGAAGATGACCGTGGCGATCTTCGCGTAAAAGACGAAGTAAAGAATAAAGTAGAATTTAGGTTTACAAATACATTAGATTCTGAAGCTATGGAAAAGCTTGGTGAATATGATGTTGTAATCTGCCGCAATCTTTTCTGCGATTTCTCACAGAAAGCAAAAGAACGCATGGCTGAAAACATTTACAACATTCTTGTTCCCGGTGGCGTTCTCTTAATTGCAAGTAAAGAAACCCTTTACAATGTAACAAAAGCTTTCAGACTCCAATCATTTGATAATGTTGTAGCTTATAAGAAGCTTTAATTAACCTAAAAAATAAAAAACACGTTTGTTTTATAGCAAGCGTGTTTTTTATTTTAGGTTAAAATTATTTCTACTCTTGTATAATCATCCTTATATGTTATAGAATAATGATTATGAATGAACAAAGAAGATTTGATTGGGGTCCCCCTGTTCAGACTGGTGACAGTCTGAAAGAATGGTGCATTTATTTAGTTATTATAGCTGTTCTAGGCGTAGGTATCTGGCTTTTATTAGATGTTAACGCCAGAAAAAAAGCAATTCATTTAAACAACACTAAATCCAAAGTAATAGTTGCAGTAGACGAAAAAGTTGAAACAATTGTTCCCAAAGAAGAAAAGAAAACAACCAAAGCACCTCAACAAGTTCAGAATCAATATATAGAAAATTCTGTTCAAGCAATGCCTGCAGTTGTAGAGTCTAACAAAAGTAATCTTTTCGTTCAAATTGGTGCTTTTAGCGATGAAGCTTCAGCAAATGAAATCTATAATTTGTTAAAAAAAGAAAATATTGATGCAACTTTGCTTAAGCCAGATGAACAATTTGAAATATATCGCCTAGTTGTTGGGCCATATTCCACAGAAAATGAAGCAGAAAGTAAAGCAGAACAGCTTAATGAAATAGGCTTTCCCTGTTTCGTTGTTGAAGCTCAATAAAATAATAAAAAGTAATGAGTGTAACAGGTCTTTATATACATGTTCCTTTTTGTTTCTCAAAATGTGACTATTGTGGCTTTTATTCAATAGTTCCCCAAGAAAGTTACGTAATAAACCGTTATTTAGACCATTTAAAAAAGTATATAGATAAATGGTTTAAACTAGACTATATTTCCAAAAATATAAAAAGTATTTTTATTGGCGGTGGAAACCCGACAATGCTTGGTTTGAAGGGCATAAGATTCTTAATAGAAACCATAGCCGATCATTTGGATTTAGAACAAATAGAAGAAATAACCATAGAAACAAATCCTGAAACTCTTTCAGAAGATATAGCTGGTTATTTGGCAGAAATACCACAAATACGTCTAAGCATGGGCATTCAAAGACTTCAAAATGACGAATTAATACTATTGGGTCGAAATGCTAGAATAAATTCAGTAATCAGAGCTTTAGACACAGCATTTAACTCTTTTGATAACATAAGCGCAGACTTCATTTTGGGAGTTCCAAATTGTCCATCAATAGCTTCAGAGCTACAAAAGTTAATAGA
The DNA here is from genome assembly GCA_946407375.1 of uncultured bacterium. GTDB lineage: Bacteria > Muiribacteriota > Ozemobacteria > Ozemobacterales > Ozemobacteraceae > RUG334. Next base: position 4,218 of record CAMJNS010000003.1, on the reverse strand, counting down.
AGATTATCCCTTTAAACACATTTCTGCATATTTCTTATCAGTTGAAGAAAACACTCCCCTTCAAAGGAAAGTAGATGATGGTAAACTTCAAGATCCAAACGATATCGGACCAGAAGAAATGTTTGCCGTTGCAGAAGTTTTAGAAAAACATGGGTTTGAACATTATGAAATATCAAATTATGCAAAGCCGGGATATCGTTGCAAACATAATTTAGGCTATTGGAATAACGACGATTATATAGGTTTTGGCCCAGCAGCAGTTTCCTGTATAAATAACATAAGATATTCTGAAGTTCCTTGTTTAGACAAATGGCTCAATGGAACTTCACCTGAAAAAGAAGAATTAAGTCTAATAGATCAAAGAAATGAGTATTTAATGCTTCATCTTAGACTTTTAATTGAGGGGTTGGATTTAGATGTTTTTGAAAAAAAATATGGACTCCAAAAAGAAGATTTTTATAAAAACCTTAACCGTCATATCTCATCAGGAGAATTAATCAAAAAAGATAATATTATTTGCTTAAGCAATTTAGGCATGGTAATGGCAAATGATGTAATAAGCGATTTATTTCAATGAAAATATTGATTGAATTTGGGCTAGTAAATAATTTCGGCATAAAACCTGTACAATTTTTTAAAAACCTCTTGATTTTTTTTTAGCAAGATGATATTATCTTTCTACACTTCTTGGAGGAATGGCAGAGTGGTCGAATGCGGCGGTCTTGAAAACCGTTGACTCAAAAGGTCCGTGGGTTCGAATCCTACTTCCTCCGCTGCCATTTGGAGAGATGGGTGAGTGGCTTAAACCAACAGTTTGCTAAACTGTCGTATTGGGTAACTGGTACCGGGGGTTCGAATCCCCCTCTCTCCGAGGAAATGCGCCCATAGCTCAGTTTGGATAGAGCATCAGATTGCGGATCTGGCGGCCAGAGGTTCGAGTCCTCTTGGGCGCGCTTTTTTTTGCTAGTTTAGAAAAACTAGTTTGGAAAGGTGGCTGAGTTTGGTTTAAGGCGCACGCCTGGAGAGCGTGAATAGGGGTAACTCTATCGCGGGTTCGAATCCCGCCCTTTCCGATGTCGGGTCTCGTCAAGAGTATTCTTGGTAGTAACGGCCAGCTCTGGAAGCATTGATGGATGGGTTCCATGCGGCGAAAGACCGTGAACCCCGTCAGGATCGGAAGATAGCAGCGGTAAGCGTCAGCTTTCGGGTGATGTGGATGCGCCTGTCCTGAGCTAAAGGTTCTGGAAACGTGCTATTGAGGTGCACTTCGATGAGGCACGGCCTCGACCAAAAACCTGGTAACAGGTCTTTTTTTTTATACGGAGAAAAACAGTGTCAGTACCTGCCCGACAAAACTTATATCGTAAATACAGACCTCAGAAATTTTCTGAATTAGCTGGTCAAGAACATATTTCTAAAACTATTCAATCAGCAATAGCAACAGGCAGAATATCACACGCCTATATGTTTTCGGGTCCTCGAGGTACAGGAAAAACTTCTTCTGCCAGACTTTTGGCAAAAATACTAAACTGCAAAGATCTACAAAAAGATAAAAACGGGTTACCAGATTGCTGTGGGGTTTGTGACAATTGTAAACGTATTGAAGAAATGAACTTCATGGATATTGTCGAAATAGATGCTGCTTCTAATAATGGGGTTGAAGATATTAGACAGATGCGCGAGAAAGTTAAATACAAACCAGCTGAAGGCAAATATAAAATATATATTATAGACGAAGTTCATATGCTTTCTGGTTCCGCATTCAATGCTTTTTTAAAGACATTGGAAGAACCACCAGAAAATGTGATATTTGTTCTAGCAACAACCGACCCACAAAAAGTTCCAGCTACTATAATATCTCGCTGTCAGTGTTTTGACTTTCATTCTGTATCACGCAAAACAATACAGACTCGACTAGAAGAAATAGTTGAATTAGAACACAAAGAAGGCCAGTTCCCAGAATTTGAACCAGAAGCTCTATCTGTTATTGCGGAATGTGCAGAAGGTGGTTTTAGAGACGCATTAAGTATATTAGACCAAATTTCTTCATCTTCTATTACAGATAAAATAACATTAGACCAGGTTTTAGAAATGACCCGGCGTCTAAGTTATTCCACACTAAAAACTATAGCAAATTCGATATTTGAACATGATTTAGCAGGCTTGGTCAAAAACTTAAATGAACTTTATGTAAAAGGTTACGAACCATTAACAATAGGTAGAGATTTATTAGAATACTTGCGTCGCTGTATGCTTTTAAAAATAGATTCTAAAGCAAACCAAATTCTAGATTTGCCAGTAGAACAGATTAATGAAACAATAGCCCAGATAGAAAATTTAAGCGTAAGATATTTAATAGGCAGTGTAACAAGAATTGAAAGAATTCTAATGTCGTTGAGAAACTCACTTCAAACAAGAATTCTTCTAGAGTCAGAACTAATAAAGTTAGCACTTGGCGATGAAATATTTGCTACTGAAGCATTAGAAAAACGCATAGAAGAACTAGAGCAAAAGGTTGCTGGATTAAAACGCATTGCCGTAAGCGGTCAGATTTCAGGTAGAGCAACAACTCAGTTACCCAGCACACAAAGTTCTTCACTTTCTACCTATCCACAAAATAAGAACGTAACCCCTATTCAAAGAAACCCTGTTACAACTTCTAGACCAATAGTTTCTTCAGAACCACCTCTCACAAGTGTAAAAAGTTTAAACGATGATTTATCAAAGCTTAGAGAAGCTGTTTACAAAACATCTAAAGTATTATCTTCTCTTATGCTTTCTTCAACGTTAAAAAAAGAAGGAAATCTATTAGTTATAACAGTTAATCTTTCTTATGCCTATACAAAATTAAATGAAGAAGATTCTAAAGCTATTATTCTAGATGCAGCCAAACAAATTTGGCCTAACATCGAAAAAGTTGAAATAAAAAATACTGCAAACAGTAATCCAACAGCGATTTCTAACAACAACAATAAAGTACAATCCCCACCTGTGGATATGCTTGTGGAAATCGCAAAAATTGATGAACAAGCCAAACAAAAAGTTAAACAGACTCCCCAAGTATCAGAAGCTTTAGAAGTTTTTGGCGGCGATGTTATAGGAATAGAGTAAAGTTAATAGTGATATGTGATATGTGGTAAGTGGTAGTGGTAGGTGGTAAGATAAGTTAAAAAGCATTGTACACTTTACCTCTTGATTTTTTTTCGTTTTTAGATATAATCTAATGCAACAAAAACTATTGTTTTTAGTAGTTATTGTTATTGGTAATTATTGCTAAAAGAAATTCTGGATTGCTACGGCTTCTATGAAGCCTCGGAATGACGAAAAATACAGAAGAACGGAGAAAAATATGAAAAAGTTTATTATAGCACTTATGGCTTTTGCTCTTGTTATTACTCTCGCTGGTTGTGGCGGAGGTGGCGGAGGAGGAAGTTCTTTCGTTTTAGACCGTGGTGATAATGGCAAATGGTTAAAAAATAATGGGTTTGAAGATGTTTATCAAGCTTATGTAGATATAAATAGCGTTTTTAAAAGTAATACTTCTTCTACTGACAAAGATGGAGAAATACGTGGTGAAGCTTTTGAAAAATGCATTAGCAAAGATTATAAAGGGGCATCTAACTATTCATCAGATGTTAGCACAAAAACTAAACTTGTAGAAAGATTAAAAAGTTTAATAAAAAATAAATCCTTTGAAGGACTAGAAATAATACCTTTTGGAACCCAAAATGGCGCAGATAAAGATACTGTTACCGAAAAAACCAAACTTTACGTTGCTTCTTTCAAACATAACGGTCATAATTATACAGATAAAGAATATGTTTTTGATAAAGTTAAATGGGTAAAAGAAGAAGAAAATGGTAAAATGGTTTGGAAAATAGTTAGCGGTTTTGATGATTTAGGTAAATCAGCAAGTGAATTAGCAGGTATATAATAGAAAGTAATTATTATTCTGAATTATCCTGTTGTTATGTTGGTCTTTGGATGGCTGCAATGATATAAGAACTTATAGTTTTGCAACAACGTTAGATAGTCATACAAACAAAAGAAGCTGTGCTTAAAGCACAGCTTCTTTTGTTTTTTCAAGTTAGATAATCTACAGAACAAACGCAAACTTTTTTTATCAATCAGTGTTATATATCTTATTTTTGTATCGTCCTTACCGGAGGCTGTCCGAAAACTAGAAAAGAATCAAAGAATTTAATAGTAAAAAAATCT
>CAMJNS010000002.1 GCA_946407375.1 uncultured bacterium | reverse complement strand
CATTTTTATGACTTTTTAGAGCTTAGTTTTCGGACAAGCTCCTTACCGGACGAATATTGATTATTATCTGCCCCTAGGGCGTTTTCAACGCCCTAGGTTAATAAAGTAATGTCCCATCGGACATATAAAAGTGACCAAAAGGTCACTACATCAATAACCTAGAGAATCGAAGATGCCCTAGGTATAGACACTAAAAAACTAAAGCGTCCACAAAGGACGCTACTTCTAAACTATAGATTAGTAGCTAAAAAAGTTTGCGTTTGCCCTAAGATAATCTAGAAAAACTATTTTCATAAATGAAAGTATTTATTATAATATAAGAAGAAGCTTTTGATTGTACGAGTATAAGAAATAATTTATACATCGTAATGATTCTGATTGCTAGGCAATCAGTCCTTTCAGTCGCTAGGTAACAGCTTCCCTACTTGCATTGGGGCAGCTTCTTCATTTTGTAAGGAGCAAAATATGAAACACTGCTTTTTTAATATAATTAAAGTAACATTCTTGGTTAGTCTTATAATTTCTAACTCTGTCTTATTGGCAGGTCCTTTCGATGGCGAATCTATAGATGAAATTGTTACAACAAAAACAAATAAATCTATTGAATCAACCAAGGATTCTATTTCTGATGAAGCAGTTAATAAATTAGAATCAATAACAAACAAATTAGGTAGCGACATAAATAGTCTTCAAATGTATTTAACAGACCCTGCCGCCAAAATTTATCTTACAGAACAAAAAACTCCTAAAATTGGCACTAATACAGCTAATATAGCTCAAATAACTATTAGCAAAGACGAAATATTCCAAACTATAGATGGTTTTGGTTTTGCTTTAACAGGTGGTAGTGCTTATTTGTTAAATAAAATGTCTTCAAAAGACAGAACAGAAGTATTAAAAAAAGTATATGATCCTATGTTCGGAATAGGAGCAAGCATGGTTCGCATTAGTATTGGAGCCTCAGATTTAAGCCGTAAATGCTTTACTTACGACGAAAAGTTTTTAGGTTTAGGCAAAGATACTAATCTAAACAAATTCAATATCTATGCTGGCGACAAAGAAGTTATCCCAATGTTGAAAGAAATCTTAAAAATCAATCCAAATATTAAGATTCTTGCAACTCCTTGGACAGCACCAAAATGGATGAAATCCAATAAGTTATATGGCGGTGGAAAACTAAAAGAAAAATACTATCAAGCTTATGCTGATTATTTCGTTAAATATTTACAGACAATGAAAGACAACGGTATCAAAATTTCTGCAATTTCCACTCAAAACGAACCAGAATGTGGAACAAATAAACCTAGTATGAAAATGGATGCAAAAAGCCAAGCAACATTCATTGGCAAATATTTAGGTCCAACTCTTGAAAATAATGGATTTGGTGACATTGAAATATTCTGCTGGGACCACAATTGCGATAAAAAAGACTTTGCTTTAACCGTTCTAAATGATTCTAAAGCAAATAAATATGTCAGTGGTTCTGCTTGGCATTTGTATGCAGGTGATATTAATATTCTTTCAGAAATACATAAAGAACAGCCGGAAAAGAAACTCTGGCTAACTGAACAATGGACTGGTCGTGATGGAAACTTTGCTGGCGATTTCAAGTGGCACATGAAAAATGTAATACTTGGAACTCTAAACAACTATGGTCAAGCTGCTTTTGAATGGAATCTAGCTGCTGACCAGAATTGTGACCCACATACTCTTGGCGGTTGCCCTGACTGCAAAGGTGCGTTAACAATTAACAAAAAAACAAACAAAGTTGATTCTTACAATGTTTCTTACTACATTATTGGTCAGGCTTCAAAATTTGTCACACCTGGATCTGTAAGAATTTCTTCTTCTTGCACTGATGAAAATCTTGTAAACGCAGCATTTGAAACAGTAGATGGTAAATTAGTAGTAATAGTATTGAACAACGGAAACAAAGAAGTTGATTTTGCGATAAAACAAGGTGATAATACTATCACTAGTAAATTAAATGCTGGTGCTGCAGCAACTTATATTTGGTAATTAAAGGATAAAAAAATGAGTCTTGGTTTTTGGGAAATAGTCTTAATAGTAGTTGTTATTTTGGTTTTATTTGGTCCTAAACGCATTCCTGAGTTAGCCAAGGCTCTAGGTCGTGCTAATTACGAATATAAAAAAGCAAAAACAGACTTAGTAGAAGAAAGTAAAAGTCTTATAGATACAGCAGAAAAAGCTGCTGAAGCGGAAGATAAAAAAAATAACAATCAGGCATGAACGATAAAGATGAACCGCTAGTTGCTCATTTAGAGGCTTTGCGGACAACAATAATTGCCTGTATAACGGTTACATTGCTTTTATGTCCCTTTGCTTATTGGGCTTCTCCTTATGTTATAAATTTTTTAATAAAACAATGTATTCCAGAAAATGTTGGCTCTCTTCATTATTTTGCTCCAATGGAGGTTTTCTGGACACAACTTAATCTTTCATTAATTCTAGCTCTTTTATTTGCCTACCCTTGGAATCTTTGGCAATTTTGGAAATTTCTTTTACCAGCCTTATATAAAGAAGAAGCCAAAGCTTTAAAATTCTGGCTTCTGTCATCCTCGTTATTGTTCGCAACTGGTGTTGCTTTCTGTATTTATTTTATTCTGCCTATTTTAATGGGTTTTTCAGGCAGTTTTTCAACAGATGGAATAAAACCAATAATAGGTTTGCAAAATTTCTTAAGTCTTGCTGGTTGGTTAATGCTATCTTTTGGCTTAATGTTTCAAGCACCAATAGTAGTTCTTTTAGCTGTTAGATTTGGACTAACAACTTCAGCATCACTAAGAGAAAAGCGTCCATATGTAATAATTGCCATATTGTTTTTATCAGCTTTATTAACACCACCAGATGTAGTCAGCCAAGTTTTACTTGGAATTCCAACTTGGCTGTTATTTGAATTAGGTTTGGTGCTTGCTTCTAAAATAGAGAAAAAAGCTGACGTTGCTGAGTAATAAAGCGACTAAGGGTTGCTGAAATCAAATCGAAAAACTGGATGGACTTCGTTTTGCTTTCAGCAACGCCACGCCTTCGGCTCGCAATGATGATTTGCTATAAATATGCTTAACTACTTATTAGAAAAATCCCCCAGTCAGCTAAAGCTGACATCCCCCTTTACAAAAGGGGGTAAGGACAAAAGCATCCACATAAAAAAAATAAGCAAAATTCGAGTTTTCGGACAGCCTCTGCTAACGAATGTGAAGCAATCCTGAAAAGAAACAATTTACCTTTAAATAAATAGAGGTTTACTTTGCTAATGGGAAGACTTCTATTGGAGTCTTTATTTGACCGTCACGGTCAGCTAAGCCATAACCTATAGCTACAACTTTTCCAGAAACAGGTTTATTATAGATTTTATCTTCGCAGTAAGTTTTAAATCTTTTAAGCATTTCGCCATCAGATTTAGCAAGCAAAGTTAAATGTGGATCGAACTGAGAAAAAACATTTGGGCTTCCATATTTCTTTATACATTCAACTTTTGCAGGCATACTCTTTGCCCAAGCGGGAACATAGTCTGATTTTGCTCTTAAAAAAGCAAGTCTAGTAGCTACTTCATCACATAAGCTTTGAAGTTCCTTATTGTTTTCTATGCCCATAAACAACCAATCGCTTGCTGCAACTTCGATTCCCTTAGTGTTTATTGGAAATTGTTTTGTAGTATTTGCAATTCTTCTAACTATTGTCGCAACTAATTTTTGTCTTCCTTTAGGATAAGCAGTCATATAAAGAGTACAATGTGGCTGATAGCCTTTGAGCGCAAATGTTTCTATGTTTTCTGTAACTTTCAAATCAACAGTAGCAACTTTTACTTCTGCTTCAATATTTTCTGACATAACACAAAAAACATTTATTTTATCTGTTTCATCTGCAATTACTTTATTAGCTACAGTAAAGAAAATACCAAAAGCTACCGGCAAAGCCAAATATTTAAACCATTTTGAATATCTCATTTTTATATTCTCCTTTTATTTTGATTAACGTCTAACAAATTTATAAATCTAAAGAGTTAAAACCAATATTATTCCTAATAGTATTTTTAATCCACTTCCATACAAAAACTTATTCATTTCAGTAGGAGCTTTATCTTTTATTTCCAAACTCTTTATAAAATTATCCAATTGTTGAACTTTACTTATATCAATTGTATCTAAATTTTGCAAAATAACATAATATTCTTTATTTAAAGTTGGAATTATATAGTGTTTTGATTTAATTATACCAAACTTATAATCCATCTCATAAGCTTGAAAATTCCCAATTTTAGTTAGAGAAGCAGAATCTATCTTCATATCACCAACAGCCAAATTTACCAATCCTTCGGCTTGTTCTTTAGTTATATTTGGTTCTTTTTTTAAAATATTGTTTTTTATAGTATTTTTATAGTTTTTTGCAAATCTACTAAATTCTTTTTTTTCAAAATTTTTCTTAAACTCATCTAGACCTTTTTGACTAAAATCTGCAACATTAAGATCTGGATATTCAGTAACCCTAACAATTACATATGGACGTAAATCACTTTCTGTAACTTCTTCTCCGGTATCTTCTGCAATAACAGAAATTGATTTATTCAGAAAAAAGACAGTGCTTTTAGAGGATTTTTTTTCTGCTTCCCAATCTTTATCATTAACCTTGAAGTTGTCATCTTCATAAGCAAATAAAGCTGAATTTAATATAAAAGTAAAACAGAGAAGAAAAAACAGTAATTTTCTCATAATATAGAATCCTCCCAACCACATAAATTCCATTTTACATATTATTTAAAAAAATTAGCAACGAAAAATGATTTTATTTAATTATCTAAGCTCTTTATCTCTAATTTTTATAATTACTCCATCTGTTCTGTAGAATAGAAAATTACCCAAGTTTTAAATACTCCTTGATCTGGTTTTGAGCGTATTTCGAATTCCAAATCACCCCAATTACCACCATAATAAGACAGAACAGAACAACCAAAGCCAGGTATAGGATAAAGAACATTACTAACAGGTCCTTCACCTAAAGCCTTACCTTTTAAACCACTTAAAGTATTGTTTCGCAGTGAAATGCTTTTAAAGTTATATTTTTGAGAATTATAACCGGTAAAACTTTCATTAAAACCTATATGATCACAATATAAAGCAAGACAAAAGTCGTTAAAAAAGTCGCTTAATCCGCTAGTTGAAGGATTTGCACTTGGCAAAATATTTCGTTCTATATCTTCCAAGCCAACCTTGACATCAGAACTCAAACCGCTTTCTAATTGCTGTATGGTATTCCAACCTCTACATCTATCAAACAAATATTGAGTGAAAAGAAACTGCATACCGTAATTTCCAGCAGTAATTTTATCTGGCCAAGAATCAAGTCTTGTCTTTTCAGGATTTGATAAATAATTTCTTACTCTAGCTACATCTACAGAATTGCTTTGTAAAAAGCCCTTACCATATAGTTGTCTAGCCATCATAGAAAGACCTGCACGTTGCCAATCAGTTCCATAATATATAGCTCTAGGCAGATCCCAGCGTTGATTATAATAAAACATATCATGAAGAGCCTGACAAAGCTCAGCATGAAACTCATTTGGTAATGATTTATATTTATTAGGACTAGCAAATATTATTTCTGTTCCATTTGAATTAATCTGATGTGCCTGTTTATCTCTAGAATCAAAATAAGCAGCTTGATCTGATTTAGCATCAACTTTATCTGTTAAAAATAATAATATTCGTTCCTGAGCATCAATATTACCTTCAGGAGGAGCTAATATACCAAAAGCTGTAGCTATTGCATCATATGACCTATCAAACTCTTTAGCTATTTCAAAACAGGCTGTCTGACTTATTCCAGAAACATTTTCTTCCAAATAAACCAATGCATGAGTTGTTGAAGCAGCTAATATTCCAGTTTGCAATATATCATTAGTAGCATCATAAGGTGAAGAAGCTGTAAAATTACGAACATAGACTTTAATTGTTTGAGAAGCAGGTTCGTTCATTGAAGCTCTAATATTAGAAGAAGGTTTGATTACAGGAAAAGACTGACTATTTAATAGAAAATCAGATGTATTATTTGATTTTGCAAATCTTGAAAGATGTTCAGAAGCTCTTATACTAGTAGGTAAAGTAGGTATTTCTTCTGTGTTTCCACCTAAGTAAGCAGAAACAACATAATATGAATAATCATCAGAAAAAGTCTGACTATAGTTACCTGAAAGCGTGCTTATAAAAACAATAACATCTGTAGGTTTTAACTGTGCTAATTTTAATTTATTATTTGTAGAAACAGTTGCAAAATCATAAATACCATATTCACTAATAGTAGAATCAATATTGTTTAAAGCAGTGTAGTAAAGTGCATTACTTTTAGCATTATTTACCTGAACAGCAACTTGAACAGTAGAACCTGCTGCAACTATAGTATTACTTGGAGCATTAAAAGTGACAGAATTGTCTGAAAAACTTATTATTTCAGCTTCAGGAAGTTCATAATTTCCTATAATTATTTTAAATCTTGAAATATCTGTTCCAAAATTATATCCATATAATGTGATTGGTGCACCAGGCAAAGAACGTTTTGGTGTTAAATAAACCAGTCTTGGGGCAACAGTTACCGTTACAGAACCTATTCCATCAATAGAATATTCACCCTGATTTATAATTTTTACTGTAAGTAATCCTGTTGTTGCGTTTGCAGGCAAAGTTATTTTCTGGTGATACACAGAAGAATCATCATTCAAAGTATAACAGTCTTGTCCATTTAATTGAAATTTATTACGACTATAAATGGTGCTGAAATTTCGACCATTAACTACTATGTTCTGTCCGCCACTGGCAACATCTGGATGAACCCCTAATATAACTGGTCTACCTATAAAATTAACAGCATTAAGTTCTTTTGATTTTTCATCATTTATTATAACTTTTACAGGACCTGTTTCTACATTATTTGGCAAATATACTTTAATTTGCCCATCGTTAGAAGAATTCCAATCTAAAATCTGTGCATCAATTCCGTTAATAGTAACTCTTCCAGGTTTTTTGCCACATCCAGAACAGAGTATTGTAAGAATATCACCATCGGTGCCCCATCTTGGATTTATAGAGAGCACCTGAAAGTTAGAAATATATTCATTTGTAGCAGAAACTAATGAAAAATTAATGTTTTCAGTAATTTGCCCGTTAAATACTCTTACATCATTTACAAAAGAAGCATTATAGCCTTGACATCTAACAGTTACTTTATGGTCGCCAGCGGGTATTCCTTCTAAAAGATAACTACCATCTACACCTGAAACCGCCTGACATTGATAAGCTTCCACAATAGCACCACTTAATGCTATACCTGTTTCTGAAGCAGTAACTTTACCCTTTATTTTTCCTGTAGAAAAATCATCATAAGAATCAGTAGAGCCTTGACTCAAGGTTTTAGGGGACGACGTGCCCCCACATCCTAAAGAAAAAAATGTGAAAATAAAAAATATAAATAAAGCTATTGATTTTATTGGTTTAATACTCATATAATGTTACATTAACATATACTAGATTAAACTGCAATTCGTGCATTAAAATTTGCAGTAAATCTTGTATTATTAATTATTGAAAAAATATATAGTTAGGTTGAAATAAGAGTGCAAAAAAATCTGAATTTAATTTTTTTCGTTAAGAATTTTAGACATTCTGCCGATTTGGGGGGTGGAAATTATAATATAGAGCCCAATAGGGCAAACAGGAGACAAACCACTATGAGGCAGACTAGTATTTTTAGGCTATGCCACAGCTTAAAACCAATAATGCTGTGCACAATGCTTCTATTTTTCAGCTGCTTAGCATCTATTCTTCATGCAGACGTTCCAGTTAGTAATCTTGTCGTAGATACTACGCTTACTGGTCCCATCATGAACGGCGGAGGAACTATAACTCTTAAACCAGTTTGGCAGGGTGACTCAACTCCTTTTACTGTTAACTTTTTAAGTAATGGTGCCATAAAAAAGAGTGTTAATGCTGGTAACAATACAAATGTTTCGGTAGATTTCCAAGCCAGCGAATTTCAGCCTTCTACTTCTCAACAATCAATTACTGTTCAAGTAATGGATGCCGCATTCAGATCTGTTACAGCAAATAGTGACCCTTTCATATATGATAATACGCCACCAACACTAACAACAAAGCAATTCACAACAGGAAATAACGGTAACTTTGGGCCTAATGATTTAGTTTCATTACAGTTAATTACCAATAAAAATGTTCTTGTTCCAGAAGTAACCTGTGAAGGTACTACATTAAATACAACAACTGCTGCTGGAGCAAACAATTATGTTTTCACATTACAATTAAATGGCAATTTTGCCAATGGTACTACTCATAGAATACAAATAAAATTGAAAGATACCACAGTACCAGAAGCTAGTGCTAATACAAGTCAAGATAGTATTGATTTTACTGTTGGAAATACAGTTACTGGTCAAACAACAATAGAATCAGTTAATCCACCTTCTCCAACAAATCAAACTTCAGTAACTCTTTCTGGCACTTGTCCATCAGCAACAACAAAAATTGCAATATTAGATGGGGCTTCTGAACTTGTTCCTCCAACAATATGTAACGGAACAAGCTGGAATTTAAATGTAACTGTTTCTGAAAAAACATATAGTTTTATTGCTGTCAGTTACGACCAATATGATCAAGAAATTTCAAGATCTTCAGCTACTACTTATGTAGTAGATCAACAACCTCCATCTGTTCCAACCTATGATGCATCAACTATTCCAACACAAACAAATTCACCCCAGCAAAGTTTTACTGTAAACGTCAATGGTTATGAAACTGAAACTTCTACTCCTGTTTACCTTTTAGTTTATAAAAATGGTACTGAATACCCAAATAAATTCAATATCACCCAACAAGGTAGTCCTATAACTTTTCAAATTACTTTAGACGAAGGACCAAACGCCATTAATTTCAGATCAAGAGATGGCGCTGGCAATACTTCTGACCTTAGTGAAACAATAACGATAACTAAAAGTGGTTCTTCTGAATCCATTACTGTAGCTTCAGTAATGATTGACACATATTCTGTTCCTGCACCAGCAACTTCTATGCTTGGACCTGGACTTCATACTTTAGTATTTACTTTTAATCAAGCAGTATCAGAAACTCTTCCTACTGTAGAAATTAATTGTGGCGGTGGTTCTAAAATAACAGCTACCACTGTTTCTTGGACTAATAACACAACATTATCTGCTACATTTAGTATTCCTAACAATGGTGGAACTGCTGTAGATGGATCTGCAGGAATTACCTTAAAAGGAGCAAAAGACACTTTTGGTAATAATATAGCTGATTATAATCAAGAAGGTGCTTTCTCTATAGACTCAACACCTCCAACATCAACAATTAATAATGCTTCTCCTATCTACATATCTACCAGTAATCCTTCAATCAATATAACAGGTACTGTTCTAGATAATGATGGCGGTTCTGGCGTCAAATTATTAACTTTATATACTGTTGATCCAACAGGTGCTTCAACATCAGTACAAATAGCTCTTTTGCCAACTCCTAATCAGTCACCATGGTCACATAATTATTCTGGAACTAATCTTACAGATGGTTTAGAATACACTTTAGTGACTGCTGCTACAGACGATTCTAATCCTAGCAATTTAGAAAACCCTGTAGGCAAAACAGGTATTAAATTAATAGTAGATAATACTGCACCTGTAATTGAAAGAATCAGTTTTAACAATACTGGTATTGATTTTGAAAATGGTGTGACTATTGCAAGTGATATTACAAGATTAGTATTAGTTGCATCAGATTCAGGTTCAGGACTCAACTTATCTAGTACTGATTTTATATTTAATCTTACTGGTCCTAACGGAGAATTAATAAATGGTGAAAAATCAAATAATGGTTTAAATACTATTTATTTCGATTTCCCAGTTCTTACAGCTTCTGGCACTTATACAGTAACAGTAACTCCTATTGATAACGCCGGGAATAAAGGTGAAACAACAACAAAAACCTTCACTTTAAATAGAGACACTCCTGATTCGGCAGAATTTAATCCTCCAAATCAGTCTGTTGCCAATAAATCAGAAACAAGTTTAGCTGAAAATGAAGTTAAAGTTGTTCTTTCTACTGCAAATGGTGCAGCTACTCCAAGCTATCCAAGTTCAACAATATCAGTGAAATATAACGGTTTAGAAGTTGGCACTAAAGTAGCTACAGAAACAGAAGCTCTTGTGGCAAAACTTCACGACGGAAATCTAAAGACAGATGGCAGTCATGATGGTAACTATTATATAACGGTTATTCCTCATTCCACTACAGGATTAACAGGCAATGCTATTAATAGTAGTTTCATTTATGATACTCAACCACCAGTAATTACTTCTTCAACTCCTTCAATTAAAGAAAGCGAAGTTTGGTTCGGTAAAAACTTATCTCAATTAAGTATTACTCTTTCAGATGCTCCTAAAGATATATTAGAAAATTACAGTGGACAGTATCCAGAAACTGCTAGTACTCCAGTAATGCCTGGTGATACAACTTGGTATAATGGTAGTGGTTCAGGAATCAATTATAATGTAAGTACTTTCACTTGGATTATGGGCACTACAGTATCAACCAATCATTCTGTAAATGGTAATACAATGACTGTTGGTCGCCCTGATATTCCAGAAGATGTATCTGCAGGTGTTTCTGATGTTCAAGTTAACATAGTAGTAGCCGATAACGTTAACCGTGGTGCAGAAGGTCAAATTCCAAATAAAAACACAATTACCAGAACTTATAAATTTGACTATGTAGATCCTAAAATTACTTTAATAACTTCTAATGGTGCTAAATATTGTAAGAACTTATTAACAGTAAAAGCTACAGCAGAAGATGAAGGTTCTGACAAAAATCTTCAAGTAACTAAAATAGAATATAATGATGAAGGTGTTTGGAAAGAAGTATCAGTAAGTGCATTACCTTCAAAAACAGCTTCATTTACTCTAAAATTGGATATAACAGGTAAAAACGAAGGTACTCATACTGTTAAATTCAGAGCTGTGGATAGAGCAGGTAATACATCTACAGAAAAAGAATTTAGTTACGTAATAGATAGAACTCCACCATCTGCCCCTGGTCTTACTATCCCATTAGCAGACTATACCGTAAATAAAAGAAGTCAAAGCTTTAAGTGGGTAGTCAGCAATGGAGCCAATTCTTACTTAGTTCAGATTTCTGATGATTCTTCATTTAACAATATTCTGAATAATCAGCCAAACGCTAAGTATCCTTCATTATCAGGAACCATATATACTACTCCAGAAGCATCTTTCAGCTTACCAAAAGATGGAACATTCTATTGGAGAGTTGCTGCTATTGAAGATTGTGAAGATGGTTATAATATAAGTGAATTCTCTGAAACTCGTAAATTAATTATAGATACAGTAAAACCTTATATACTTTCTGTATTGCCTTCACCAAGTAGTTCTAATATTGTATCTACTGGTATGGTAACATTTACGATTAGATTCAACGAAACAATTGATTCTACAAAAGATTTGACTGCCATTCTCACATCTGCTGGCGGACAAGTTATGAAAATAGAAAAGCTTAGTTGCACAGGAGATACTTGGACAGGTACTACAGTTATTCCTAAAAATAATTCTGCTCTATATGACGGAACAGCAACAATAGCTGTAGAAGGTGCTTCAGACATTGCTGGCAATGTAATGATAACTGATACTTCACATACAATAGTTGTTAACACAGGTCCAGCTTTTACTACTAAGTTATTCTCTAATCCTGCTAATGAATATGAAATAACTATTATAACTAAATCTACAGAATCATTGCAGTCTGCACCTAGTGTAACAGTTACTCAGAATGCTGAAAAAACTACAGTTGCTATGAATTTCTTGAAAGATCGTTTCTATTCTGGTTCTTATAAAATAGATAAAGAAAATCCTGGTTCTGCATATATAAAGATTTCTGGTACTGATCTTTATGGTATGGTAGGAAACAGCACTGTAGAATTTGTAATAGCTGATGTAAATGCTTCATCTAGACTTAATGTTTCGGCTTCTTCTGGTCGTTCAACATTAAAAGCTGCTGAAGGAGCAACCTATTCTCCAACAGCTGTTTATATAATAGATAGAGCAACATTAGAATCTCCGTTCTCTACAGAATTAACAGAAACTACTACTGCTTCTGTTAGAACTAGTGCAGGTGTAAGAGCATCAGTTTCATCAAATAAAAAATCTGAATTAATAGGAATTCTTGGACTTGATGAAATAGGTCCTAGTAAAACAAAACTAAAGAAATGTATGCTTTATACAACTGACGTAAATGGTGAAGTATTCGATACTTCAAAAGCTGATAAAATTCATATTTATCGTCAGGATGCAAATGGCAACTGGATATTCCAAGGTGGTCAGCTTAAAGATTATAAGATTTCTGCTCAAATTACAGGTCTTGGTCGTCTAGCATTAATGGCGGACACCACTGCACCAAAAATGAGTTCAATGAGTCCAAATAATCAGGCTAAGCTTGACACAAATTTACCTGAAATAAAAGGACAATTTGAAGATAATGGTTCAGGTCTTTTAATTGATTCTTTCAAACTCTACATAGATAACTTACAAGTCAAAAATGTAGAAATGAACAAAGATGGTAGTTTTAATTATCAGGTTAAACAATCTTTGAAAAAAGGAAAACACGAAATCAAATGTGAAGTAAAGGATAAAGCTGGTAACAGTATAGTTAGAGCAGTTACAGTTGATGCTCCTGAAGAACTTAGAATTGGCGAATTTAGTCCTTATCCAAGTCCAGCAAGAGGAAATCATATTAACTTTGCTTATAACTTTGGTGCTCAGCCAGATACTGCTTCTCTAAAAGTATATGATTCAGCAGGTCATATCGTAGCCAAATTTGGAATGGATGATTTTGATAGACCTAGAGGAATTATACATTGGGATTTGATTAACCTGAAAGGTAAACGCATCGCTAATGGCACTTACATCTATAAACTAGAAGTAACTGCTAATGGACAAAAATTCAAAAAACGCGGTAAATTAGCTGTTCTTAGATAAATCTAAAAAGCCCCCACAAAATGGGGGCTTTTTTTTATAGATTATTTTTTAAGTATAATTTTTAAGCAAAGCTGCCGATAATCAAGATAGCTATAATTATCGGAGGCTTTATGAAAAACCCTTTAAAAATATTGATAATGTTGCTTGTTGCAATGCCTCTAGCATTAGGCATTACAGGTTGTAGCGGCGGCGGTGTAAATGGTGAAGGAAACGGTTCTTATGATACAGGAACTCCTATAGTAAGAGGAAATATTAATAATGATTCTGGTTGGGAGTTTATTTCAAAAGGACAATACGATAGTGCAATAAAACACTTTAATGATGTTCTAGCTTCAAACCCAACAGAAAACGAAAAAGCAGAAGCATATAATGGTATTGGTTGGGCCAAATCTTTTAACGGAAAATTAAAAGATGGTATGAAATACTTTCAAATGGCTTCTGATTTAAATGATGACGCAAAAGTTGGATTAGGAGCAGCATATATACAACAAGCTTCTTTATCTGATATGGAAGAAGCAATAGAAGTATTATATGTTCAGTTAGGTAAAAGTAAACCTCGCTTTAACTATGTTCCCTCTAGACAAACAAGCGTAACTAATGCAGAAGTTCATGCAATGCTTGCTTATGCATTTGCTGCTACAGGAGACACAGTAAAATCTGAAGAACAATTAGATTATGCAAAAGAACTAGAACCCAATTATGCAGGAAAAAGTATAGCTCAATTATTTAGTGCTATTGAATTTTTAAATAATAATTAAAGAAATAAATCGCCAAGCCTCTTGTAGAGGCTAAATGAAGTAATAAATATATGGAGGCATTATGAAGAACTTAACAAAGCTCATTGCTATAATAACAGCAATGATGCTGGTTATAACCATGTGTGGCTGTAGTAAAGTAAAAAACACTAAAGCAGCTCGTGGTAATATATCTGGTAAAGTTTATGATACAAATGGTAAAGTTCTTTCTGGTGCCAAAGTAGAAATTTATGGTGGTAGCCCATCTACAACAACAGATGCTTTGGGGCATTATTTACTTTCAGGTCTTGTTCCTGGGCAATATAAAGTTGTTGCTACAAATGCTAGCAACTCTGTTGTAATTATAGTTGAAGTAGTTCAGGGTGAAACAACAGAAAATTGCGACTTAACATTTAAAGTTACTGATGGTTTACCACCTTTAATAACAGATGTAAGAATAGCTAGTTTATCAGAAAATATAGCAACTATTACTTGGACAACAAATGAAGCTGCTGACTCTATAATAGATTATGCTACAGGTTCTATAGGTTTGACTTATACCATGGTTGCCTCCGATACAAGCATGGTTACCTCTCATATTCTAGAACTTAGAAACCTTATTCCAGGAAGAACCTATCATTTCAGAGTAAAAGGTAGAGACTTTTATGGTAATGTAGGTATTTCTTCTGATTATCAATTCACTACACCTACTGGTGATGCTCCAGCTACTCCGAATGGATTTTATGTTGCCATAGCTACTGAAAGTGAAAAGCTTGATCTTATGTGGTTAAGCAATACAGAAGAAGATTTAGCCGGCTATAATCTTTATAGGGCTGATACAATAAATGGAACTTTTGCCAAAGTTAACGCGTCACCTATAGCTACAGCAGAAGCTGCTGTTACCTATCAAGATGAAGGTCTTAAAATAGCAAAAAAATACTATTATTATTTAAAAGCTGTAGATGTGGCTGGAAACGAAAGTCAACCTACAGAAACTTATTCCGCAGTAACTCCTGGAATATTAGATGAAAATAGAACTTGGTCATTAGCTGATAGTCCATATATTATTGCTGGTGACATTAGAGTAAAAGGTGGTTCTATACTTACTATAGAACCAGGTGTTGAAGTTAAATTTTCAACTAAATCTGTAATAAATGATTCTCTTGGAGCAACAATGACTGAATTGATTATTCAAGGAGGTTTAATTGCTTCAGGAACAGAAGCTAGACCTATAGTATTTACTTCTTCCGAAAGTTTTCCAAGAAAAAGTAATTGGGGTGGATTAATATTCTCTGGAACTACACAAGCAGAAAATTATATGAGAAACTGCACTATTATGTTTGCTGACACAGGTATAATAAGTGATGGTTCAACTCCTTCAATAGAAAATTGTGAATTTGGATATTGTGGATTAGCTTTAAATTTAGGTTTATCTACTTCTTTAAACATTAAAGGAAATACAATACGAGACTGTGATGTAGGTTTAGTATCTCTAAATTCTAATATACGTAATAATTTGTTTTACAGTTGTGGTCATGCTGTATCATTGATGGGTGATGATTATTTTATAAACAACACAATAGATTGTATTAATGGTATCGAAGTACCATCTCCTTCTTCCCCCACTATCAAGAACAATATTATCACTTATTCAAATAGTTATTCTCAGGGACTCTATGGCATCAATCAAACAGAATCTACAGCTTCTCCGAAAGTTGAGTATAACGACGTCTATAATTATACTTATCCTTTTAATGGAATGACTGATACAGGTACAGATACTGGTACTGATACAGGAACCGACACCGGAACGGATACCGGTACAGATACTGGAACAGATACAGGAACTAATACTGACACAGGAACTGTTACCGGAACAGAAACAAATACTGGGACTAATACCAATACAGATATAAATCCATCTGTATTAAGAGTAGGAACAGGGAACATTGCATCTGATCCATTATTTATAGGCGGAACAATTTTTGATTATCATTTGCAAACAGTAGCTGCTGGTTATGCTTCTGATTCACCCTGTTTAACTGCTGGTGAAAATGGTTGTCAGATGGGTGTTTACGGTCCGTGAAAATAGTAAAAAAATCCCTTTCCTTTAAACTTGGAAAGGGATTTTTTATTTTTACTTATTTTTTATTCTTAAGATTCTTTAAACCTTCTAAGAATTTAATAATTTCTTCTTTTGCTAAGGAATCTGTAGTTACTTCTTCAGAGGGTTTTTCAAGATTGTTTATTTTAACATATTCTTTTAAAGCCTTAACAACTTTCTCCATATCTTCCTTAGTAATATCCTGTTTAACTTTTTTAACCTTAAACTGACCGTTACTTGTATCTATTTCTGTATTATTTTTTTTATCTAATATTGGAGCAAATGTATTCGTAGCACTTTTTGCATCTATCTTACCCTGACTTAAAGCATACATTATTTGTCTAACGGCTTCAGCTCCTTCTTCATCTACTAGAATTGGTTTTTCTCCAGGCTTAGTAACCTTTCCTTTTATGAATCTGTAAATAAAAGCAAAAATAACTTGCCCCTGAAGCTTTTCATTATCTTTTACATTTTGCACGACATAGTTAAAAGACTCTACTATACCGATATTTCCACAGGCTACTTCATCTCTTATTTCTTTTGTAAGAGAAGCTATTTCTGCTGCTGTTTCTGGTTCAAAAGCATACTTACAACCTTCTTCTGTAACAGTTTGAACTCCTTCAACTAATAATTTTCTACCTTCTGTGGTTGCCCAATAATAACCATAAATAGTTGGTACAACTATAAATAATATAACCAACAAACAACCACAACCAAGACAACCTAAACAACCTTTTTTCATAATTTACTACTCCATAACCAAATCAATTTTGCTTTAAATGTTTAACTTCTTCAACAGGAACAATCATAAATACTTGATCATTTTCTCTTACAATTTCAGTTAGTTTAACACCAACTAGAGTACCTTTTCTAGCAACTTCTACAGATTTTTCATTTTCTTCTATAGAAATAACTTTAAGAGTTTTTACTCCTGTTGTTGGTCCTTGAAACATTAACTCATCGCCTACTTTAAAATCTCTTCCTTCAACTTTTATTTCAGCAACAGATACTTTTTTAAAGAAATTAGTTACAGTACCAACATGAGTTTTTCTATGAGTAGCTTTTGAACCATTACCGCCACTCCATTCTCCTATTTGTCGACCAAAGAAAAATCCATTAGAAAAACCTCTATGGAAAACAGAATCTACATTTTCTATTAATTCTTTTCTTAAAGGTTCTAATTGTTGTTCAAAATCAGCTTTATTTCTATTTTCCATATAAAAATCAATAAAACGTCTATATGATTTAGTAACAACAGAAACATACTCAGAACTACGACCACGGCCTTCTATTTTTAAGCTATCTACTCCAACATCTAATACTTTTTCTAAAAATGGCAGAGAACAAAGATCTTTAGGACTCATAACATAGTTTTGACCTATTAAAAATTCTTTTCCCTCACGAATATCTTTAATTAAATATTCTCTGCGACAGGGTTGTCTACATTCACCACGATTAGCTGATTCATTAAAAGCAAATTGAGACATAAAACAACGACCGCTAACAGAGACACACATAGCTCCATGGGCAAAAACTTCTATTTCAATTTTTGAAGCTTCTTTTCCCAAAAGACTATTTAAACTACTTCTAATATTGCTTATTTCATCTAAAGTGCATTCTCTAGCCAAAACAAAACGTTGAATACCAAAACTCTTGTATAAAAAAGCCATAGAATGAGCATTTGCAACAGACATTTGAGTAGATAGTATTACTTTCATTTTATGCTTTAAAGCAATATCTACTACAGAAAAATCCCAGCAAATAATTCCATCAACCTTAGCTTGAGCTGCTTTTTGAACAAGTTCTTCCGCCAAATTAACTTCTTTTTCAAATATTATTGTATTTAAAGCCAAATAAGCTTTTGCGTTAGCTTCATGACAAATTCTTGTTACTTCAGGTAACTCTTCAACAGAAAAGTTTTTGGCATTTGCTCTCATATTCATAGAGACTATCCCAAAATAAACAGCATCAGCACCTGAGTCTAAAGCTGCTCGAAGACTAATCATATCACCTGCTGGAGCCATTAGTTCTGGGCGTTTTAATAGAATATTTTCCATTTTTACTCCAAATTATTTTTTACATTTCTATATTTTTTAAATTTATAAGTTCATAAATTTGTACTGCATTCTTTTTTCCACGTATTTCTTCAAAAGGCATTTTAACAGCTTCTACATATTCTTCAATAAATTTTAAAGTTTGTCCTGAAAAAATAATCTTTGTATAATGACCTTGTTTTGAAGCAGATTCTAGTCTAGAAGCAAGATTTACTTCATCACCTATAACCGTTAAATCTTTACGACGGTGACTTCCAACATCACCTAACAACACATGACCAGTACTGATTCCTATTCCTATCTCAATAGGAAACAAGCCTTTTTCAATTCTATCCTTGTTCATAAGACTAACAAAATATTTCATTCTAACAGCTGCTTTAATAGCACTTAAAGCATGATATTCTGGTATAGTTTGGTGGAAAACAGCCATAACAGCATCGCCTATGTATTTATCTACACGACCATGATTCATTCTAATTATTGGTTCAGCTCCACTAAAAAACTCATTTAATGTTTTAAATACTACTTCTGGTTCATTTGCTTCACTAATTCCAGTAAAATTTCGTATATCAGAAAAAAGAATTGTTGCTTCAACATATTTACCAACACGAATAGAAGTATCGCTATTATCTTTAACAGCTTCTAACACTGATTCTGAAACATAGGCTTTCATTCTATTTCGTTCTCTTAAACCTTTAACCATTTCATTAAAAGTTACACTTAGACGGCTTAATTCATCGTTTCCCTCAACAGGTAAAACAACATTCAACATACCTTTTCCTATTTGTTGAGCAGCAGAATCAATCTTTTTTATAGGAACAAGCAAATTAGATGATAAAACAAAACTTAATAAAAAAGACCCCATTACAGCAAAGGATGATGTTGTAACCAGTAATATAATAAAGTCTCGTATTCGAGAATCTATTGGTATTGTGGAAGTAAGTAAACAAGGTTGATAGGATTGGGAATGCATACTACTTATTGGTTTTGTCAAATACAGAAAATTTTCATTTTCTATATTAACTATTCCTGTTTCTTCTATTTTCAGTTCACAAGAACGTGTTATTGTATCTCCAAGCTTATTCCAAATAGGCGTTTCAGCAGGGAAATGAACAGATTCTGTACCTATATATGTAGAATAAAAAGATAATTCTGGAATTATAACACTATTATTTTGTTCCTGAGCAGCTATGTTGTTAGCAGAAAATTCTTTCATAGCAAAATTTTTTTCTACTATTGTGTCAGATAAATAAATTAAAAGCAAACTTAGCTCATTATCAACAACAACTGTAATTCCCATAAAATACATATGCATATCAACATATAACATATGTCTTAAATGTGAAGGTCTTGAAAAATTATACATAAATTGATCTTCTGATCTACTAAGGAAAGAACTAATATCTGCTATTTCGTCTTGAATAGCATCTTTTGCCTCTGCCATTAAATTATTTCGAGTATTTTTATTATTAATTACTGGGTCTTCTATATCTAGATACTTTCTAGCACCATAAATAATAGTTTTTTTCATTAATTCATCTATATTATTCCAACTTGTTGTAGCAACCTCGTCTTTTCTAACTAAAACAAACTGGTAAATCATACCTTCATTAACTGCTTTAGACATAGAATTTCCAATATCTTCTATTGTATATGGACCTGTTCCTAATAAATTCATTATATAATCGTTTAATCCACTTTCTATTAATCTTGGAGTATCTTTATATCGCATATTCAAAGCTTCAAAGCCAGCACGCATTTTTACAAAAGCAGATTCTTTCAAACGATTTTCTTCATTTGAAATAAAAGTACTACCCATACTTATAAGACTTAATAAAGGAAGAATCATAGCTAACATAAAAATTGCAGCTATTCTATGTCTGAGAGATACTATAGCAAAACGGATATTTTTTATATAAAAAGAAATTGCAATAGATATTGCTACAAATAAAAGACAAGATATTATTAGTAACAATTGCATATAGCCTTTTTTCATTAAGGCATCAGACATATTCACCATAGAAAGAATGCGTATTTCTGATTCTTGAGGAGCTACAGTGGAACCAACAATATAGTTTTTATAAATAAAAAGTTCTTTAGTTCTTTTATTGTAAGCATCTATAAGACCTTTAACAAATTCTTTATCATTTGGAAGTGTTGAATCTAGAACAAAAGACTCATTTTTTGTAATATTTACTGCTGCTATAGGATATTTATATTTTTCTTTAGAACTTTGTCTGCGAACAATTAAACGCTTATACCAAATATTCTCTGGAAGATTTTCAGGAAAAATCATAAGAGCACAAGCACCTGCAATTTCTTTTGCAGTATTATAATCAGTATAAGAAATACCATCTACATTCCAAATAACATAGCAATCTTTGTAATTCCAATTAGATTTAAATATCCGATTATAAATTTCTTTAATATCTTTATTGGATTTGATTGCTTCATCAAGATTTTTATTTTTGGTTGTTTCATTATCCTCTTCTTCATCGTCCCAACTTGATTTATTTACTTCATTTCTGATTTCAAAAATATGTTCAACTTTATAAAGATTACCAATCATTCTTTGAATTACAGATCTATAATTTTTATAGTCTCTCATAGTTTCTGAATAATCTGAAGGTCTAGTGCCAGAATAAAACCTATTATACCAATATATTCCGCCTTTTAAACAATACTGCCAATATCTTGAAGCTTCTAAGATATTCTTAGATTTTATAGGCAATAATTTATAATTTTCATCAATAAAAACCCATTTGAAAGCACCAGGATAAATTTTATCAAGATTTTCTATAAATTTTTTTATTTCTTCTGGTTTTTGACGACATATTTTTTTTTCTTTTATAAGTGTTTCAAGAAAATCTTTAATTTGATATTCAGCTTTAGAAGTAGATGCTAAGTCAGCTATCTGTCGTCGAAGTTCATCAGAAACACTTTCACAAGTAGCATGGTATTGTTCTTCAATCATATTGTTTATGGAATAATAAGCAACGCAAATAGGCAATATTACTATTGTTGCAAACAAAAACAGATTATTAATGTTAAAAAAACGTTTCATACCTGCTTATTCCAAAAACTTATATAACTTATTACTCTTATAAATGATTATGAATTCTTGTTGTTAACTAATTTAAGCCTATATTTGACTTAATAGTACACTCATACTCTAATATATAATATTTTTAAAAATTATCAAGATAATATAGCTTAAGTGAAAATAAGCTTGTTTTACAACTTTTCTAATATTTTTATAAATATATTTATATATATAATTTAGTATTTGTAATATTAATACATGTTGATATTGTGGAAAACTAAGTGTACAACTTTTGTAATCTTGTTTTTTAATAGTGGATAATGTTGTTTAAAGTTTGTTTATGTTTTGCACTTTTATATAAGTTATCCACAAGTTTATATATATGTAATTTTTTCCACTTCTTATCCACAATATATTAACTTAGTTTTACCTTTAATTATCAAAATATGAGTATATAAAAATCTTGCTTAGTTTGTATTTGTCTGTTATATTTCATTAATCTTAATTGTACACTATTTATGCTTAAAAAAGCAAATAATAAGCTTTCTTTCGAATAAAATAATGTACAAAGCAAACAAAGGGTTTATGTACAATGATAACAACAATGGAATCTGTATGGCAAAAAATAATAGAAAGAGTAAATGCTGAAAATTCAGGTTCTTCAAAGATTTTTATTGGTTCTATAAAGCCAGATAAGCTTGAAAACAATATTCTTACATTAGTATCTGTTAATGAGGTTTGTCGTGATTTAATAAATAAACGTTATGAGAAAGATATTAATAGAATATTAAAAGAGTTTGATCCTGGTTTGAATTATGAAATAATAGTTAAGTCTGGTAAAAATTTAGCAAAACCACTACAGCCATCGCTGCCAACACTTTCAGATACTGTTGTTACACCAGTAGCAAAAGTTTCTTCTTCCAAATATGAATCTATGTTTAATTCAAAATATACTTTTGATTCTTTTGTTGTTGGAAAAAGTAATCAGTTTGCTTATGCTGTTTGCCAAGGTGTGACTAAGAGTCCAGGCAGTTTGCATAACCCTGTTTTTATTTATGGCGGTGTCGGATTAGGAAAAACTCATTTAATACAGGCTATAGGTCACGAAATTTTAAAGAATGACCCAAAGGTAAAAATTGCCTATCTTTCTTCTGAAACATTTACTAATGAATTTATTGATTCTTTAAGAGAAAAAAAGACAGATGATTTCAGAAAGAAATATAGAAAAATAGATTTATTATTAATAGACGATGTTCAGTTTTTTGCCAAAAAAGAACAGACTCAAGAAGAGTTTTTCCATACTTTTAATGAATTGTTTCAACAAAAGAAACAGATTGTTCTCACCTCTGATACCTCTCCAGATAAAATTCCTGATGTAGATGAACGTCTTGCTTCAAGATTTGCTATGGGTGTTGTTGTAGATATTCAACAACCTGATTTGGAAACAAGAACTGCAATATTGATGAATTGTGCTAAAAAATCAATGGTAGCTGTTCCAGAAGATGTAATTATGTATTTGGCTCAAGGCGTTACATCAAATATAAGAGCTCTTGAGGGTGCTTTTAATTCTGTTCTTGCTTTTTCAGGTATAATGAACAAACCTATTGATAAAGATTTAGTTGATCAAGTTCTTAAGAATATGCTTAGGGAAACAGCAGGTGGAAAAATAAGTATTAGCTGGATAATTAAGCGTGTTGCAGAATTTTATGATATTACTGAAGCTGAAATGATTGGAAAAAGACGTTCTGCAAATTTAGTATTGCCAAGACAAGTAGCTATGCGTCTTTGTCAAATTTTAATAGATGCTTCTCTTAATCAGATTGGTGAAAAATTTGGCGGTCGTGACCATACTACAGTAATGCATGCTTGCGATAAGATTAATAAAATGATTAAGACAGACAGTAATTTCGCTGATGAGTTTGAGCGAATAAAGCGATTTGTAGATCCAAATAAATGATTAAAAACCGCATTAAATTGCGGTTTTATTATTTTAGATTAATTCATTAATGGAATAAGAAATTTTTTAACCTTATATACATTTGTTAAAAAAAAAATGTATAATAGAAGAATAATAGTTATTTTAGAGGGAGATTTCTAATGAATTATAAAATAATTTGTTGTGGTATTTTTATATCTTTATTAAGTGTAAATATTTCTATGGCGGCATCTCCTATGGAAAAATATCTTTCAAAAATAGCTATTTTAGAAAGCAAAGATGGTCGTACTTTTGAAACTTTTGAAGATGTTGCTGTTAATCTCAATCCTTTCCAAGAAAGAAATAAACAGTATCCCATTGTAAATAAAGAAAATATCCCTGAAGGTTACGTAGATCAAAAAACAGCTAAAGGTTATTTCAAAAGTTTTTTAGAACACGCAGTTTTAACTGATGAAGAAATAGAATTTAAGGATTTTATGAATGAGCATTTTTATTTAATGAGAAAAGAATCTGAAGATTCTAATTTAGTAGAAGAATCAGAATCTAATTCAGATTCAGATTCTGATTCGAATTCAGAAAAACTATCAGATTCTGAAGGCAATTCAGATTCTAGTTCTGATAGTTTGGCTTTAGGAGATAATTCTGATTTACCGGATGAACCAGAGATAATAAAAGAATTTCCTAAAGAATATATAGTAACTCAACCAGGAACCAATACATATATTTTATGTATGGATAGTAATTATGAATATGTTGCTAGTTTTAAAGAGTTTAAACCAAATGCTTTATCTTGTAGAGATTGTAAAACTCTTTGTACTAGTAAATGTAATAATGGACATGTATACGGACCAAATAATATTTATTCTGATTTTAAAGACACACTTTTGAAGAAAGCAAATATTGTTGAAGCAGAAGAAATCTGTAATGAAAAAAATAATATTACTATCTCTTGTGTAGATAGAACACCACCTACTATAGTTGGTGGTTTTCCAACTATAGGAGCAAGTTCTTCAGAAATAGCTTCATCTGAGACTCGTTTGCTTTGTACTACTGGTGATTGGTTTAAAACTCCTTCTTTTCAAATTCAAGATAATTATGAAAATAATATTTTTGCAAGATTTTCATTTGGTAGAATAAATAAATGTCCTAATGATAATGAACTTTGGGAAGATTTAGAAAAATGGGATAATCCCGAAAACATTGTTGAAGTAGAAAATAAAACAGTAACAATCGGTGGAAAAAAGAAAAAACAAGGCTTTTTTAAAGATGTTGTTAATTTTTCTCATTTTGACGGTATGATTAGATATTCTATTTTTGCGAAAGAAGGTTCTCCAGATGGAAAAGGGAATCTTAATCCTGGTGTTGCTAATATAATTCAAGATAGACCAGAAATTAGTTATGGTTATTCTGAAAAAATAGATTTAGGAAATACTCCAGATACAGCTAAAGAATGGCCAGACAAAAGAAATATTAGTTCTGCCAATGAGAAAGGCAAAGATACTGGTTTCGTAAGAATTTTAGATAACGATAAACCAAATATTATTATAAGGGTAACTAATGTTGAAACAGGTGAACAAATGTTTTTCCCACCTTGTTTAGCTTCTGAGAGTATGAGAATATATAATTCTAGTTTGTATAAATCTTATAGAGGCAAAACAAATGAAGAAGAATATCATTCTTTTGTTGAAAATTTAGGTCCTGATTATGACTATAAGGTTATAGCTAAAACTCCTGAATTTAAACCCTATTACACTATTTATTCTATTGATGATAAAAACATAAAGACAGAAAAAAATGAAAATAACTATGTACATAGAATGGTGTTAAATAATGATTTAAAATTTATTAATCAAAACGTAAGAGTAGAAGATCATTTTTATTCTGATACTAGAGCCGATGGTTCAATAGCAAAAGTTCATGGTGTTGGAGAAATAGGTAAACGCAACGGAACCTTTAAAAAGATGGTTGCGATGTTTGAAAACAGTGGCAGTTTTGTTTTTCAAACAGGTGTTGAATATAAATTAGATGTTTGGACGGATGATAATGTAAAATGGAGTAATATGGAAAAATCTGATGATCCTGATTTTCCAAAATTTTTAGTTCCTAATGCAAAAGTTTATTATACAGGTATAGATAACGGAATTATAAGATTGGATATTCCTAATACAGATGAAGGTGAAAACTTATCTGAAGAAAAAAATATTGACGTATCACATAATGTAAATGGAGACATTTCTTTTACACTTAGGAAAGATACGCCTAGAATTCGTAATTTCGAAATTGAAGAAGATATAGAAAAAACAAATCAATTTCCGTATATTTATGTAAAAGTTGAAGATACTTCTGGTCTGATAAGAGAATTAAAGTTATATTTTAGAGTAGGTGATAAAAATATAGATTCTAGAATTCTAGAAAATAATAAAAAAAATAAAAACAAAAAGTAAATAATTAATACAGAATATAGCTCTGTATTTACAAAAACCTGATTTGGTTATACTATAGCCCAATCAGGTTTTTTATTGGATTATAATTATGCAAAGAAAATATAATGTAACTGGAATGAGTTGTTCAGCTTGTTCTGCCTATGTAGATAAAGTTGTTAGAAAAATTGATGGTGTAAAAGATGTTAACGTCAATCTTCTATCTAATTCTATGTTGGTAGATTATGATGAGAACAAGACCAACGATGAAGCTATAATATCTGCTGTAGTAGAAGCTGATTATGGTGCTTCTGTGGCAGAAGAGCCAAAAAAAGAAGTTGTTAAGACAGAGAACAATAATCAAACAACTAAAAAAGATTCTAATGATGTAGTTGCTAACGAAATAGCAACTATGAAAAAGCGTATTATATTTTCTTTTGCTTTTCTTATTCCTTTATATTGGGTTTCTATGGGGCATATGGTTAGTTTGCCATTACCAGAATGGTTATGTGGTGTAGAAAACGCGATGTCGTTTGCTTTGATTCAATTTTTATTAACCTTGCCAATTGTTTTTATTAATCAAAAATATTTTATAAACGGAACTAAAAGCTTTTTAAGAAAAGCTCCCAATATGGATGCTCTTATTATGACAGGTTCTACAGCTGCTTTAGTTTATGGCTGTTTTGCTATGTTTAAGATAAGCTATGGTTTAGGGCACAATAATTTAGAGTTAGTTAAAGAATATGTTTCAAACCTGTATTTTGAATCTGCTGCTACTATACTTACTCTTATAACTTTAGGTAAATTTTTAGAAGCACGTTCTAAAGGTAAGACTTCAGAAGCAATAGCGATGTTAATGAATCTTGCACCCAAAACAGCTATTGTTGAAAGAAATGGCAATGAAATAGAAATACCTGCAGAACAAGTTATAGTTGGCGATACTCTTATTGTTAAACCTGGAATGAGCATTCCTGTCGATGGCGTTATTACAGAAGGAAATACTTCTATTGACCAATCCGCATTAACGGGTGAAAGTCTACCTGTAGAAAAAAGTGTTGGAGATAGTGTTGCGGCTGGAACAATAAATAAAAATGGTTTTATAAAATTCAAAGCATCTAAAGTAGGTAACGAAACAACTGTGGCAAAAATAGTTGAACTAGTTGAAACTGCTGCATCAACTAAAGCTCCAATAGCAAGATTAGCAGATAAAGTGAGTGGAATATTTGTTCCAACTGTTATTATAATAGCTGTTTTAACAGCGATTATTTGGCTTTGTGTTGGTCAGACTTTTGATTTTGCATTATCTGTAGCTATTTCTGTTCTTGTAATATCCTGCCCTTGTGCTCTTGGGCTTGCAACCCCTGTTGCTATAATGGTTGGAACTGGTAAAGCTGCTCAGAATGGTATTTTAATAAAATCAGCTGCAGCGTTAGAAAATACTCAATCTGTTACAACTGTAGTTCTTGATAAAACAGGCACTATTACAGAAGGCAAGCCTGTTGTTACTGATATTATTCCTTTTAAATTGGTTAGCAAAGAAAATCTTTTTTGTGCTGCTGCTTCTTTAGAAAAGAAATCAGAACATCCTCTTGGAACAGCAATTGTAGATAAAGCAGAAAAAGAAAGTATTGATTTTTTCCCTGTAGAAGATTTTGAAGCAATACCGGGAAGAGGTGTTAGAGGAACTGTTGTTGGTAGAACTGTATTGGCTGGTAACCTAGCATTTATGAGAGAAAATTGCACTTCTGTTGCTATTTTTGAAGACGAAGGAAAAAAACTTGCAGAAGAAGGAAAAACGCCATTGTTTTTTGCTACAGGTTCATCTGCTTCTGGTTACACTCCAATGGGAATTATTGCTGTTGCAGATCCAATAAAAGAAAGTAGTTTTAAGGCTATAGAAGAATTAAAGAAAAATGGTCTTAAGGTTATGATGCTTACTGGTGATAATTCTTTTATAGCTGAAAGTATAAAAAACAAACTTGGAATAGATAAGGCTATTGCCGAAGTTTTGCCTCAAGACAAAGATTCAGAAATACAAAAACTTCAGAATTCTGGTGAAAAAGTTGCTATGGTTGGTGATGGAATAAATGATGCTCCGGCTTTAGTTAGAGCTGATGTTGGTATAGCTATAGGTGCAGGAACAGATATAGCTATAGAATCTGCTGACATAGTGTTAATTAAGAATGATTTAAAAGATGTTTCAAAAGCTTATATATTAAGTAAATCTGTAGTTAGAAATATAAAACAAAATCTATTTTGGGCGTTCTTTTATAATATTATAGGTATTCCTTTGGCGGCAGGTCTTTTTTATTCTTTATTAGGTTGGAAACTTAGCCCTATGTTTGCTGCTTTTGCCATGAGTCTTAGTTCTGTAACTGTTGTTACTAACGCACTCAGATTACGTGGAATAAAATTAAGTTAATTTTTAGGCTTTAAAATTAGTTTTAGAACAGCCTCTATAAGTAATAGTTAGGCATTCTAGAAAAGTATTTTCTTTTTATGTTTGCCTTATCTAGTTTTTGACAGCTTTTTATGCAAAAAAACAAGCATACTTTTTTTGTATGCTTGTTTTTTAGATTATTTAAGAACTAATTATTTTCTTTTTGGAGCTGAAGCTGGTAAAGGAGCTGCTTCAACTTCTTTATTTTCTTCTATATGACCTAAATAATTAGGTATTTCAACACCAGCCATACCAGCTATATCTTTTAATGGTGGTAAAGCTTTTGCAATATTTGAAACGAAGTTAGAAGTTGTTGTTCCATTTTCTTTACCAGTATCCCAAACAGTAATCTTATCAATTTTAAGATTCTGGATAGCTTCAACTTGTTTAGCAACAATTGTTTCAATCTTTTCAACCATAAGTAATGTAGACAAAGCTTTTGCATCGCCATTAACACTCTTAAGGAGTTCTTGATAACCGTTAGCTTTAGCTTCAAGAACTTTTTTGATACCTTCTGCTTTTGCTTGATATTTCTTTAAAAGTGCATCAGCTTCACCTTGAGCTTTAGTGCTTATTCTAGCAGCTTCAGCTTGAGCATCAAGTTCGATTTTATGCTTTTCAATTTCTTTTGTAACGATTTCTTCTGCTTTCAAACGTTCTAATTCAGCATAATACTGAGCTTTGTTAATTTCTGTCTGGCTGTTTCTTCTAGCTATTTCAGCATTCTTTTCTGCTTCTGCTTGAGCAATTAAAAGTTGTGAATTAGATTGAATAATTAAAGCCTTAGATTTGTTTTCACCTTCGATAGCTTCTGCTTCTTTTTGCTGTATGTAAATACGGCGGTCAGCGTCAGCTTCTTTTTGACCTTTTTCTGCTTCAGCATTTCTCTTAGAAACTTCTATAACCTTGCGGCTATTTGCTGCAGATTCACCGATAACTGCTTCAGCTTCTTTATTCTGTACGAATATACGACGGTCAGCATCAGCTTCTTTTTGACCTTTATCTGCTTCTGCTTGGTTCTTAGCTACTTCAATAGCTTTTTCCTTATTAGCGGATGATTCACCTATAGCACCAAGTTTTACTTGTTCAGCAACATCGATCTTTGCACGTTCAACAGCTTCAGCAGCTGCTTTTTTACCAATACTTTCGATGTAGTTTGCAGCATCTGTAATATCTGTAACGTTAACGTTGATAAGTTTTAAACCTATCTTATTAAGTTCTGGTTCAACGTTTTTTCTAACAGCTTCCAAGAATCTTTCACGGTCTTGGTTGATTTCTTCAATTGTTAAAGAAGCTACTGTAAGACGTAATTGCCCGAAAATTATTTCTTTAGCAAGATCTTCAATGTCTTTAATAGAAAGATTAAGCAATCTTTCTGCTGCATTGTTCATAATTGCTTCATCTGTGCTGATACCAACAGTGAATGTTGCAGGAACATTAATACGAATGTTCTGTTGAGAAAGAGCATTTTGCAAAGGAATATTGATTGTCATTGGTGTCAAGCTTAAGTAAGAATAATCCTGATATAAAGGCATTACAAAAGCACCACCACCATGTATACATTTTGCAGAGCGATTACCACCAATAGCACTACCGAAAATAACAAGAATTTTATCTGATGGACAGCGTCTATATCTTCCTGTCATATAAATGACAACAATTAATATACAAAATACTCCTAAACCTATAATTCCCATATAAGCAGCCATATTATGAATATTCTCCTTTTTTTATTTGACCTAATTTATCTTACCATAATATGAAGAAAATAAACATACATTTTCTTTTTTTATTATTTACTCATCGAAATTTCTGCTTAATATTTATTTTTTATGATAGTAAAGATTTCAAAAAGAAAAAAAGACCATGGGGTTTGTTTCCCACGGTCTTTATAAATATATTAGTTAAAAAATGTTATTTTGTTGCTTGTAATAACACTTCTCTAATTATATTGATTGCATCATCAATATTTTGTTCTGTTAATGTAGGATGAACCTGGAACATTAGAGATGTGTCTGCAACTTTAACAGCATTTGGAAATCTTTCAGGATTTTCTGTGTTAAAGTATTTTTTGAAAGCTTTTTCTTGATAGAGTTCTCCACAGGCTCCGACTCCACAAGATAAACCTGTTGAACAAATTTCTGTCAAAATTCTATTTCTATCATATCCTTCTTTTAGCATTTCAGGAATAACCATAATGTAGTATTTGTAATAAGAATGGTAAATATTACTATTTGGTTCAGGAATGCGTATTGATTTTATATCTTTTAAAGCCTTGGTTAATTTAAATGCATTAGCTCTTCGTGTTTCAACCCATTTATTGAGTTTTTGAAGTTGATAATGACCTATAGCGGCTTGCATTTCAGTCATACGCCAATTTGTACCAAAGCTTTCTATAAGCCAATGAAAACCAATCGGGTGATCTGTTCTAGCCAATGCATCGAGGCTTTTTCCATGTTCTGTATAAGACCAGCATTTTTTGTATATTTCTTCATCATCACATACAAACATACCACCTTCACCGCCACAAGTCATAATCTTGTCTTGGCAAAAGCTGAATGCTGCTACATCACCTAAAGATCCGACAGGTTTGTTGTTATATTTTGCTCCATGAGCTTGAGCACAGTCTTCTATAACTTTTAGGTTATGCTTTTTAGCTATACTATTAATTTTGTCCATATCGCATGGCCAGCCAGCTAAATGAACACAAATAATAGCTTTTGTTTTAGAAGTGATTTTCTTTTCGATTGATTCAGGTAAAATATCTTGTGAATCTAAATCAATATCTGCAAAAACAGGTGTAGCACCACGCATTATTATACAACTTGCAGAGGCCATAAAACTGCGACAAGTAACTATTACTTCATCACCTGGACCAATATCGTAGGCTATTAATGCTAATTCTAATGCTAAGCTTCCATTAGCTAAAGCTATACCGTATTTTCTACCAGCATAAGAAGCAAATTCTTTTTCAAAATCTCGACAAACAGTGCCTGTCCAGTAATTTACTTTACCGCTATTTAAAACTTCTAAAGAAGCTTGTTTTTCATCTTCTGCAAAATAAGGCCAAGGAGCAATAGGTGAATTAAGTTTTGAATTCATTTTTTTTCACTTCTTTTAATATAGAATATTGTTTGAATATTTTAATATAATATATAGCTGTAAATCAAGAGCCTAAAACCAAAGACATAAAAATTTTTAGTTTAGAATAAACAAATATTTAAAGTTGAAAAGCTGTGGATAAACATTTAGAATAGAATAAAATCAAATATATAGAGAAAAAAATGCTTATTCATATCGGTGCAAATGAATTTGTTGGAATGAACAAATGTGAAATAATGGTAAATCTTCAAACTATTGATGAAGATTCCAAAAAACGAATTTTATCAGTTCTTCCTAAATTAAAGGGAAACGAAGAATATAAATCTGCTATTTTAACAACAGATGGAAAGTGGCTTGGTTCAACACTTTCAACAGAATCTTTGTCTCAAAGAGGAATATGTAGTCCATTTTCTGACGCTGTGTTTGTTAAAAATTATGTTCTAGAGTAAACAATGTAAAAGTTTATACGTTAAGTTTCTTATTAGTATAAAACCTAGTTTGCAAGATTAGTCATTATGAGATGGTGTGCGAAAATTTGAAATTTGCTGAAAAATGAGTATTTTTTACCAGAAGCTTAATTGCTTATAACTTTGACTACTAATTAGTTCAGGCATTTGTAAACTCAAATATTCTTCTATATTATTTCCATTAATCCATTCTTTTACTTTTTTTGCTTCAAAGAATAATGGCATTCTATGATGAGTATTGATTACAGAATTATTGGCTTTTGTAGTCAGAATTACAAAATAGCTATTGTTGTTTTTTATTAAATAAAAACCTGCTAAATAAAGAATTTTATTGTTTTTTTCTGAAAAAGTAACTTTAATTTTGTCTTTATCCCATTCATAAAATGATAATGCAGGAATAATGCATCTTTGCTTCCTTATTCCATCGTAAAATAAATTCTTATCTAATACACTTTCTGTTCTAGCATTAATAATCAATTTTTTGTCTTGGCTTGGAAATCCCCAAAACATATTGATTGCTTTTATATTTTTTTTATTATCTGATATTAAAATCAATGGAGATTCACCAGGATTAATGTCTCCATCTAAAGAAGCTTCTTCTGAAAAATCAGAAATATTTAATTCTTCTTTCACTTCTTTACATTTCTTCTTTTTCCAAAAAAAACGGCCACACATATTATTTTTTTTTAGGATAATTATTTATTAATTATCAACTGGTTTTATATTATTTATATCTATATTTATTATCTTTAAACCTATTTTATTTAGTTCTGGTTCTATATTTTCTTTCATAGTTTCAAAGAATTTTTCACTATCTTGGTTTATTTCTTCTATTGTAAAAGAAGCTAGAATTAAACGTAAACTTCCAATAATTATTTCTTTTGCTAAGTCTTCAATATCTTTTATTGAAAGATTAAGAAGTCTTTCAGCAGCATTATACATAATATTTTCATCGGTACTAATAGCTACAGTAAATATAGAAGAAATATTATTTTTTATTTTATCTTTAGATAAAACGTTTTGTGTGGAAATATTAATATTCATAGGAGTAAGGCTCAAATAAGAATAATCTTGAAATAACGGCAAAACAAAAGCACCACCACCGTGTATACATTTTACAGATCGATTATTACCAATACCACTTCCAAAAATTACTAAAATTTTATCTGCAGGGCAACGTCGAAATCTGCTAGTTAAATATATTGCGAAAAAAAACATAAATAACATCATAACAATAATCATTCCACCGTATACTGTTAACATAAAAATCTCCTATATATTTATTTTGTTTATTCTAGCATATAAATACCAAATAAACTATTGATTTAATAATATTATAGGGCAAACTAATGTCTTTTATGGGGGGTGCGTTTAAAAACTAAGTTTATTCACAAATTAGATTAAGCTAAATTTATGATTTCTATTTTTTCTGGATTGCTTCGCTATCGCTCGCAATGACGGATATAACTGAATTCAGAGGATATTAACGTCATCGCGAGGTTCTGAAAGAACCGTGGCGATCCAGATTGTTAAAGTGTTTGCTAAAAGTGGCAAAATTTATGTTTTTATATTTATAAATGATATAATTTTATAAGATTTAAGAAAAAGGAAATATTATGAAAAAAATATTATTTATTATTGGTTCTATGCGTAAACAGTCTTTCAATAGACAAATGTCTGAAATTGTAAAAGAAAAACTTGATGGAAAAGCAGAAATAAAAGAATTAGCTTATTCCGACTTGCCATATATGAATCAGGATATTGAATTTCCAACCCCTGAAGCTGTAGCTAGAGTTAGAGCAGAAGTAAATGAAGCTGATGGAATCTGGATTTTCACACCTGAATATAATTACAGCTATCCAGGAGTTTTGAAGAATTTATTAGATTGGCTTTCCAGACCTTATAAAGCAAACGATTTTGCAAGCGGAACCGCTGTTTTAGATAAAAAAGTTACAATTAGCGGTATAGGCGGAAAGTTTGCTACTGCTGGTGTTAGAGAAAAACTCAAAGAATTATTAGGCTTTATGAAAATGAATGTTATGGAAGAAACCAACGGTTTTACAGTAAATCCTGAAGCTTGGCAGAGCAACGTTATTTCTCTTCCCGAAGAAGATAAAGCCAAAC
Organism: uncultured bacterium; assembly: GCA_946407375.1. Lineage (GTDB taxonomy): Bacteria > Muiribacteriota > Ozemobacteria > Ozemobacterales > Ozemobacteraceae > RUG334. The sequence goes on along the minus strand of CAMJNS010000002.1, from coordinate 67,353 downwards.
TCTACGACCAGGCTGACAAGTTTCTGAAATTCATTGGGTAATCAAATTAGTCATGGCAAAAGAAATCAACCCCAAAGACACCACACGAGCTAAAGCATATGAACTCTGGATGAAAGCTCCTAACCCGATGGTAACATTTTTCAAAACTATTGATGTTACAAATTTGGTTAGAATCAGCAAACGAAGACATCTTAAATTTAATATGCTTCTTGATTATTGCATAGGAAAAGCCGCATCAATTATAAAGGAATTTTATGTTCTTCCTGTTGGCGAAAAGCTTATAAAATACAACAGTATTGCGGTAAATACTATTGTAAAGAATAAAACAGGGGAAGTAAGTTCCTGCGATATTCTTTTTTATGAAGATTTAAATAAATTCAATCAAGATTACCTGAAATATACAGCATCTGTCGCAGAAAGCTGTATTGATAGAGATTTATCTGCTGACTCTATGGTAATTGGAACCTCAGCAATTATTGATACAGAAATTGATGGTGCGGTTGGCATGAATAGCGGAATATTCAATAATCCCTTTATGATTTGGGGAAAATATAAAAGAAAATTATTCTGGTATTATTTGCCTATTTCCTTCCAATTCCATCACACACAAATGGATGGTGCCCACGCAGGAAAATTCCTCGCAAATCTACAACATGAAATAAAAAGGTTAAAATAAAATGAGCAAATACGACCCATTGTGGAAATGGATAAAAGAAAATAAAACAGATAATTTTAAGCTGACATACGCTGAAATCGAAAGTATTGCTGGCTTGCTAATAGACCACTCATTTTTAAAGTATAAGAAAGAATTACTAGATTATGGTTTCAAAGTTGGTAAGATTTCGATGAAGGAACAGACTGTTTCCTTCGAGAAAACATAAGGAGAATTATAAAATGTCTGACAACAGGATTCGTATAGATAGAATTCAACGAGATATTGAAGAACTAGCAAAGTTCAGTTGTGTTAAGGGAATAGGCTGCACAAGATTCACATATACAAAAGAATGGTGCTGTGCTAGAGATTACATAATGTCAGAAATGAAGAATTCTGGACTCAAGGTTTACGAAGACCCTGTTGGAATCATAATTGGCATTCTTGAAGGCAAAGATTCTTCTAAGCCAATAATAATGACAGGAAGCCACTTTGACACAGTAAAGACTGGCGGACGTTTCGACGGTATGGCAGGTACTGTCGCAGCACTCGAAGTTGCAAGAGTGATGAAAGAAGAAGGCTTCGTTCCTGAACGTAATATTGAATTTGTTGCACTTCCAGAAGAGGAAGGTGCTCGCTTCGGCAAAGGACTTTTTGGAAGCCGAGCAATGTGTGGCAAAATTCAAGATGACGAGCTAAATATATATAAAGATGAAAATGGTATTTCATTTGCTCAGGCGATGAAAGAATACGGATTAGACCCATCAAAAGCAGGCGAAGCTATTAGAAAACCTGGTAGCATTAAGGCTTTTATTGAACTTCATATTGAGCAGGGGCCAATTCTTGAAAACGAAAAGATTAATATCGGCATAGTAGACTCTGTAGCTGGTTTGCGCATATTTGACGTATTTGTTAATGGTCGGTCTGATCATGCCGGAAACACACCGCTCACAATGAGAGCTGATTCTTTCCTAGCCAGTGCTAAAGCTGTTTGTGCTGGAACAGAAAAAGCTCTTGAAATTGGAGAAAATACCGTCTTTACCTGTGGATATATTGATGTGAAACCTGGTGCGTTCAACATTGTTACAAACAAAACCCATTTCCAAATTGATTGTCGTAGTCGTAGCCTCGAAAATGTAGACAAAGTGCTCAATGTTGTAAAAAAGTCTCTTGATGCAAGCTGTGCCCAAAACCAAGGCTTGAGTTATGAAATAAAAGAGAAAATTTCAATGAAAGAAGTCTTAATGAACGAAAAGATTAAAAACCTTATGGAAAGCGAAGCAGCCAAAGCAGGTATCTCTACCAGACGTATGCTTTCTGGTGCTGCTCACGATGCAATGGTAATGGGCTCTATTTGCGATGTCGCAATGATATTTGTTCCTAGCCGTGGAGGTCGCAGCCATGTTCCTGAAGAATGGACAGATTACGAAGACATTCAGAAAGGCACTGAACTGCTCTACCGCACAGTAAAAAAACTAGCTTCAGAATAGTTAATGAAGAGCCTTCCCCAAAGTAGATCTTCCCCCTTTGGTGAAAGTGGGATTGGCGTAGCCAAAGACGTTAGTGGCTGACTGCGCAGCAGTCGGTGCCAATCCAGCTTTTTCTAAGTTGGTAGAATCTAAAAATACTCCCCTTTTGTTAAGGCGATGCTCCCCAAATCGAAGATTGGGGGAGCTGTAACGGAGTGACTGAGGGGGCTGACTACTGTAAGGTAGTCGGTAAGGGCGATTTTTATGTGTCCGAATTGAAGCTTTTATGAATGATAATTCTGCATGGGAAAAAGAATCTAAAGCTTTTTTTGCTCAAGCAGATAAAGAATTTAAAGAATCCGAAGCTAAAAGAAAAGCTGAATTAGAATCTCGAATTCTTAAAGAACGAGAAGAAAGAAAAAAACGATTAGAAGATAGATCAAATAGAGAACCAACTTTAGGTGAAAAACAAGCATTTATTAAAGCTAAAAATTACTTAGAGAATGTTGGTGGATTTTCAAGAAGTGGTATGATTAAGCAATTAGAATTTGAAGGTTTCTCATTTAATGAAGCTGAATATGCAGTTGATATGTTGGGTTATTGAAAAAATTGCTTTTATTTTCTTAAGGTCTCCACTTGAGATGAGGAAATATTGTTTTTCCATTCGTCACGAAGAATTCGCATCATAATAAAGTCGCTGTACTAATTGTTATAAAAGTATCCCTGCTCTTGTAATCTTTGTTCCTCTGATTTCGTTCATGATGATTACTAACTATACTATTTGCCTAAACATATTTAAACTTGTTGCTTTATAAAGCAACAAGTTTAAACGATAAATGTTTTTAAGATATTTGCTAAAATAGCTTTAGTAATATATTCCTTAATTATTTCTATTATTAGAAATATATTTATTAGCTTCTTCACTACTGAGATTAAATTTTTCTTGAATCTTATTACTAATTTCTTCAGAAGATAAACCCATTTCTCTTAAAATATCAATTAAACCTTTTATTCCTTTTTCTAATCCCCTTTCTAATCCCCTTTCTAACCCTTCTTTTAAGCCTTCATTTAATCCTTCCTCTTTCCACAATTCTTTATAACCTTCGGCAATAATTTTATAATCTCTTTCTTCGTCAAACTCTGTTAGCAACACTGTCCTCACCTCCGCGATATGTTTCTTTAGAAAATCTGCCAGAATACCTTTATCAATACATTCCTTAACGGCTTCATCAACTGCTACAGGAAAATTATTATTTATAGAATAATGTCTTCTGACAGATTCAACAAAATAAGAATATTCTCCTAACTTCTTACATTTTAGCAATAAATCTTTATTTTCGCCATAGTTTATGTCAATCATTGTAGCTGTCCATTCATACTCATTAGATTGGTCTGGCTTTTCAAAAGCATCTGAAAGTCTTAATACTTTTTTATTGCCAATTTTTCTATCGGTTCCATTATAGAGAACTATATATTGCGGAGTTGGTATCTTTATTAGCTTAGGATAATAGATGTTTTTGCTTAGATTCACGATTCCTTCATATAGTCTTGCAAAATATAGAAGCCCTCTCAAAGGCATATTCGGATTATATGTGCTTTGATGTTCTAAGAGAACCATCTGATTGTCTAATATGAAAGAAACATCGTTTTTCATCTTCATATAGATAACATCATCAATGGTGTTGATTGTTAGATTGTCTTTATTTGTATAATTTGAATCATTTAAAGCATTATACAAATCTAGCAAATTTTGCTTGTTTTCTTCTCGACCGAAAAGTAATCTGAAAAGACTGTCTTTATAACACCTGTTTGCACCATAACTGAGACTTTCTTCTCTATTAGAACTAACATCATAATAATTGTTTAAACTAGACATAAAAACACTCCTTGATTGTGAAAAATTAATTGGGGTAAATAAACAGCAAATCAAAGAGTAGTTTAAGGCTTTCGCCCCGTTGCGATTGTTGCCTAGACAATCAACAACTCAAAACGCAGCAAAAAGCGTTTTTCATAGGTAATAAAAATTGCTGTTTCTCAAATAATAAAATATACAATTATTTCGGAATGTGCAACTTGAAATTTGATTTATTTAAAATAATTACAAGATTAATTCTCGAAGCTTGCTTGTTAGACCTTATTATACAAGCTCAAATGATATACTTTTTATGACAAATGCTTAGCCCACAAATCACGATTGTCGTTTTCTATAAATATGAGATTTTGTTAGTTAACTAAAACGACAAAATCAATAACTACCAACTACAATAACAACTTTCATTTCTATCTTCATATCTATTAACTAGCGTTAAGCCCCATTAATTCATAATTTCTAACTACTAACTCCTAATTTCTTCCGTAGGGGGATACCATAAAAAACTAAAAAATCTAAAATTGGGCGTTTAAATTGCCTTATTTTAGATTTTTGATTTTTAGCGGTCTTGAAAATGGGTAGGGTTTGTAGTATAATAATGCACCTACTGCTTATTTAGCTCTAAGCTACAAGCTTTAAGCTATAAGCAAGAAAAGGCTCGTCATTGCGAGGAGCAAAGCGACGAAGCAATCTAGAATGAACTGGATCGCCACGCATACTTCGTATGCTCGCAATGACGAGCTTTTATAGAATGGTAAAGTATAAAAAACACCCTCTTTTTTAAAGGGGGATGTTAGGCTGATGCTTCACCGCTTGCGGGGGAGCTGGCGAGCGACAGCTCGACTGAAGGGGCTGATTGCGTAAGCAATCGGTGACAGGGAGATTTATATATAATTAGCAATTAGTAATGAGTAATTATGAATTAAAAGAAATATATTTACAAATCTTTTGACTATTAAAATTGCTCATTCCTAATTACTAATTTCTCATTATTTAAAACCTCTCTGTTTCGCCAAAGCTCAACATCTCCCCTCGAAAATGGAGTAATAGCATTTAGTAATAAAGAAAAAACGGTTACGAATTAGCGTGTTGGGTTTTCTCTAACCCCTTCCCCCTAATCCCTAACCCTTTAAAAATAAATTGTTCTTATGGTTATTGGTTTTTGTTGTTTTTAATATGCTTTAAATAGCATCGAATATTGCAAATAATAGAAAGCTTCGTAATATTCGCATAAACAATAACAACAAGAGAAGCGTAAGCTTCTAACAACCAACAACAATGAAAACCAAAGCTTTTGGCATTGCCAAAAGCTTTTACAAGGAGCTAATAATGACAGATCAAGAAAAACCTGTTGCTTCTGATGAAAAAAACGAAGAATTAAATCAGCCAACTGATTTAACAGAAACAAACGAAGCAACAACAGACGAATCTTCTGCTTCCCTGAATGAACAGACAGAAGATTATTCTGCGGCGAACATCAGAGTTCTCGAAGGACTCGAAGCCGTTAGAAAACGTCCTGGTATGTACATCGGTGGGACCGGTTTCGCAGGTTTGCACCATTTGGTATGGGAAGTTGTAGATAACTCTATAGACGAAGCTCTAGCTGGTTTTGCTTCGACTATTATAGTTAATATGCACGAAGACGGCTCGATTTCTGTAATAGATGACGGCCGTGGTATTCCTACAGACATTCATGAACAGACTGGTAAATCTGCTTTGGAAGTAATTCTGACAGTTCTCCACTCTGGCGGTAAGTTCGACAAGAAGAGCTACAAATACAGCGGTGGTTTGCACGGCGTTGGTATTTCCGTTGTTAGTGCCCTTTCTGAATGGCTTGAAGCTACTGTTTATCGTGATGGGAAAGTATTCTATCAGACTTTCAGACGCGGTGCGGTTGCTTCTGAAATGACCGTTACTGAAGGTGCACATCATACAGGCACCAAAATCAGATTCAAACCAGATGCAGAAATATTCGAATCTGTGGAATTTGATTACGATACTCTCGCAAAACGTTTGAGAGAGCTTGCTTTCCTTAATAAGGGCATCAAGATTATTCTTAGACAGAAGTCTACAAAGAGATGTAATTCCTTTGAATATGTTGGTGGTATCGCAAGTTTCGTTGAATTTTTGAATGAAACAAAGACCACTCTCTTCAAAGATGTAATTGCTTTCACAAAAGAAAAAGATGGTATCGAAGTCGATGTAGCTATGTCTTACAACGACGGCTACAACGAACAGTTCTTCGCTTTCGTTAACAACATCAACACCATAGATGGTGGTACTCACGTATTGGGCTTCAGAAGTGCTCTTACCAAGGTTTTCAATAGATACATCAAAGAAAACCCCGATTTGCTCGGAAAAGAATTAAAGAACAAGAAAGATGATTTCAAGCTTGTTACAGAAGATACTCGTGAAGGTCTTATCGGCGTTCTCTCTATCAGAGTTCCAGAACCTCAGTTTGAAGGTCAGACTAAGGGAAAACTTGGAAATCCAGAAGTCAGAGGCGTTGTAGACCAGGTAGTCAGCGATTATTTGTATGACTATTTTGAACAGAATCCTAATATAGCTAAGCCAGTTGTCGAAAAGATTCTGCTTTCTATGAAAGCTAGACAGGCAGCTCAGAAGGCTAGAGAACTGACAAGACGTAAGACTGCTTTGGAAGGAAGTTCACTTCCTGGTAAGCTTGCAGACTGTTCAGAAAAAGATCCAGCAAAATCAGAATTATTCATAGTCGAAGGTAATTCAGCAGGCGGTTCTGCAAAACAAGGTCGTGATAGAAGAATTCAAGCTATTCTTCCATTAAGAGGTAAGATTCTTAATGTCGAAAAAGTTCGACTTGAAAGAGTTTTAAGCTCTGAAATCATTAGAGACCTCATAAATGCCGTTGGAACAAACGTTGGCAAAAATGATTTCGATATTAATAAATGCAGATATCACAAAATCATAATCATGACAGATGCCGATGTCGACGGTGCTCACATCAGGACTCTGCTTCTAACCTTCTTCTACAGATATATGCCTGAAATTATTGAAAAAGGCTATCTCTACGCAGCTCAGCCGCCTCTTTACAAGATAAGTAGAGGCAAAGAAATCAGATATGCTTATTCCGAAAAAGAAAAAGATGCAATTATTGCTAATGATTTCAATGGCGAAACTGAAAAAGTTAATATGCAGAGATACAAAGGTCTTGGTGAAATGAACCCAGAACAGCTTTGGGAAACCACTATGAACCCAGAAACTAGAATCTTACACAGAGTCAAATGTATCGATGAAACCGAAGCTGACAGACTTTTCTCAATATTGATGGGCGACAAGGTTGAACCTAGACGTAATTTCATCGTGAAATACGCCAAGAGCGTTAAGAACCTTGATATTTGATAAGGAACTATAATGGATAACGAAAATAACAATAATAATGACGATATTCAGGGCGGTAACAATAACGGTGTGAACGACAACAACGATAACACCGAAAATACCGACCAGAATATTGATCAAAATGATAATGACGCTCAAAATAACGATTCTGGCATTGATATGCCCGAAGACGATATGATGGGCGATGGTGGTGAAATAATCACTGGTGCCATGAGCACAGATGATTTGGGAACTGTTGAAGGCGGTAGTGATGATGCTACTTCCTATGTTCCTCAGTCATCAGGCGATGGATACGAAGCTTTAACCGAAGATGATTCCGCTGATTATTTGTCAGGCGGCGAAGGTTTGCTTCCAACAAGAGATGGTGATGATAACGGCGATGTAAGAATTGAAGACGACTTACAGGTTTCATTCATGGATTACTCAATGAGCGTTATCGTTGCTCGTGCTCTTCCTGATGTTAGAGATGGTTTGAAACCTGTTCATAGACGTGTTCTTTACGCTATGTTCGATCAGGGGATTACAAGCCGCAAGCCATTCGTTAAGTCAGCAAGAACCGTCGGTGAAGTTCTTGGTAAGTATCACCCACATGGTGATTCTGCTGTTTACGATACTTTGGTTCGTATGGCCCAGGATTTCAGCCTTAGATATCCTCTAATCGACGGTCATGGTAACTTCGGTTCTGTAGACGGCGACGAACCTGCAGCAATGCGTTACACAGAAGCAAGACTCGACGCTCTAGCCGAAGAAATGCTTCGCGACATCAAAGAAGACACAGTAGACTGGATGCCGAACTTCGACGGTTCTTTAGACGAACCTATCGTTCTGCCCAGCAAGTTCCCGAACTTGCTTGTAAACGGTTCTTCTGGTATCGCTGTTGGTATGGCTACCAATATGCCTTCCCACAACCTTGGCGAAGTTATAGACGGCTTGGTCGCTCTAATTCATAATCCTGAAATCACTATTGATGAAATTATGAATTACATTCCGGGTCCTGACTTCCCAACAGGCGGCGTAATTATGGGCCGTGACGGCATTGTTTCTGCTTATAAGACAGGTCGTGGTTCTATAACTATCAGAGCTGTTACAGAAATAGAAGAATTTAATAAGGGAAGAGACCGCATAGTTGTTAAGGAACTTCCCTACCAGGTCAACAAGGCCAGACTAGTTGCTTCTATTGCTGACTTGATTAAAGACAAACGTATAGATGGCATTACAGATCTTCGTGATGAATCAAGCCGTGAAGGTATGAGAATCTGCATCGAACTTAGAAAAGGCGTTAATACAGAAGTCATTCTGAACCAGCTTTTCAAACACACTCAGATGCAGACCACATTTGGCGTAATTAACCTTGTTCTTTCAAAGAATAAGCCTGTAATTCTCAACATCAAGAGATTGATGGAACACTATCTTGACCACTGCCGTGAAGTTATCCGCAGAAGGACAACTTTCCGCTTGAATAAGGCAGAAGAAAAGGCCCACATTTTGGAAGGCTTGACCATAGCTCTTGACAACCTTGATGATGTAATCAAATTAATCAAGGAATCAAAAGACCCGAATGAAGCCAAACAGGGCTTGATGGATAATTTCGCGCTTTCCGAAAAACAGGCTCAGGCAATTCTCGACATGAGATTGCAGAGACTGACAGGTTTGGAACGTGACAAGATCATGGCAGAATACCATGAAACCTTGGCCTTGATTGCCCAGTTGAAGGAAATCCTCGCTTCTGACGCCAAGATTTATGAAATTATCGAAAATGAACTTATTGACATCAAGACAAGATTTGCCGATGCACGCAGAACTCAGATTACCGCTTCTGTTGCAGAAAAGCTCAATGTCGAAGACTTGATGCAGGAAGAAGATATAATCATAACCCTCACCAAGAACGGTTACATCAAACGTATGTCGCCAGCTTCCTTCAGACAGATTGGTCGTGGAAGCAAGGGCAGCAACGTCATGAACGTTAAAGATGAAGATGTTGTGGAACATATGTTCCTCGCAACTACTCACTCTTACCTGATGATTTTCACATCTATCGGTAAGGTTCACTGGATAAAGGGTTACCAGATTCCAGAAGGTGGAAAACAGGCTACTGGCCGTGCAATAGTCAACCTGTTGCAGTTCCAGGAAGGCGAAAGACTCACCGCTGTTCTGCCTATCAATAAGTTCGACGACCAGCGCAGACTCTTTATGGTCACCAAGTATGGTGTTTCCAAGATGGTCAAGCTTTCAGACTTCTCAAAGCCGAAAGCCAAGGGTATAATCGCTTTGAAGCTTGATGAAAACGACGAACTCATTTCCGTTAAACCTATCGTCGGCGGTGAACAGGTTGTTATAGCCACTAGAAACGGTTACGCAATCAGATTCCCCGAAAGCGAAGTAAGAGTTATGGGAAGAGCCGCCCGTGGGGTTAAGGCTATAGCATTCAGAGAACAGACCGACTATGTTGTTGGTATGGAAGTATTCTCTAAGGCTAAGGAAGAAGCTCAGCAGGGCGAACTTGGACTTGACACTGCGACAGAAAATCAGATTGGCGACCAGCCGAAACCTGAAGTTCTTCCAGAAACCGTAGCCGATGAACCATTGACTGGTGAAGAAGCTGCTGAAGGCGAAGAATTGCCCCAGGACGACAACGTTAAATACGCTGGAACATTGTTGACCGTATCTGAACTTGGTTTCAGCAAGCAAACCAACATCAACAGCTACCGCGTAACTCATCGTGGCGGCAAGGGCGTTATCAATCTGAAGATTGTGGAAAAGACAGGCAGCGTTCTCGCAATCAAGCGTATGTTCGAAGGCGATGAACTGATGATAGTCACCACAAGTGGCAAAGTCGTAAGACTCGACGCTGACAAGATCAGAGAAACAGGCCGTGCTGCTTCCGGAGTTAAACTCATAACCCTCGAAGGCGATGACCGCCTCATCTCCGTAGTCAGAATTCCTTCAAAAGAAGAACAAGCTGACTAATTAATAAGCTTTAAGCTATAAGCTATAAGCTACAAGCTATAAGCCAGAAAAAGCCGTTTGCTAGTTTTTATTAGCAAACGGTTTTTGTATTTAGGTTGTTGGTAGTTATTGTTTTTATTGTCCTAAAGCTTCCCCTTGAGGGGTCATTAACGAAGAACCTCCCCAAAAGCTTTGCTTTGGGGGAGGTGGATTGCGTAGCAAGACGGAGGGGGCTGATTGTCGAAGACAATCGGTGGGAGCTGTCACGAAGTGACAGAGGGGGCTGTCTGCCATAGGCAGACGGTGAGGGGGTTGCAATGCAAAGCATTGCGGTGACAGGGGAATTTTTATTTTTCTGCTAATCTTGTCATAACTCTCATTGCGAACAGTCATAGACTGCGAAGCAATCTTTTACAATAAATAAAAAAACATCAAAGTATAAAAAACTTGTAAAAAGAAAATAAATTTTTTATAATTAGTTCGTAATTTACGAAGTAATTATATGGAAAGAAAGAGTATGATAATACTAAAACTTAGACTAGATAATATTTATGGATTTAAAAGCTTTGAACTTGATTTAACTTACCCTAAAAAAATAGTTAATTCTCTAATCGAAAACGAGCATCTAGAAGGTTTTCCAAGTTTTAGATATAAAAAAGCTGTTATCTTAATGGGAGCAAATGCATCTGGTAAAACCACATTAGGCAAAGCAATATTAGGAATAACAAGCTTTATAAATAATCCTAACCCCGCGACTCTCAGAAATATAATAGGCGATAAAAAACATAAAGCTTCTTTTTCCATTGATTACGTTAATAAAAACAATTATTTACAAAGATTGGCTTTGGAAACTAAGGATTCTGCAAAAATAAAATACAAATATTTTAAGGCAAAGATTTCTCCAAATTGCTCTTATGAAAAGACTGTAGAAAAATTAATTGATTGCACAAAAGAATTTGAGGAAAAAATATATAATATAGAAAAACACTATGATGGCGATAATTTCTTAAAATATATATTTGCATATCCAAACAATATTCCATTTTTTAATATTGAAAAAATTAATAAATCTCTTTTGCTTAAAATATTTAAATCATTTATTGGAACTCTAGATCCAACACTGACAGACATTAAGATTTCCAAAGATTTAAAAAACTCTTTCATAATTAAAAGAAATAATGAAGAAATAATTATTCAGGACGGAAATCTTTTAAATAAAGAAATGCTTTCAAGTGGAACAATTGAAGGAATAAATATCGCACTATTTTTAGCTTCGATGTTTGTAAATAACAATTCTTTTTATTACTGTGACGAACATTTTTCTTTTATTCATACCGATATTGAAAAACGTATTTTCGGAATTATGCTTAGCAAATTGAAAGCAAATGAGCAATTAATCTTTACTACGCATAATACTGATATGTTAGACCTTAATCTTCCTAAACACAGCTATGCTTTTCTTAAGAAAAAGCTAGTGGGAAAGGAATATCAGATTTCTGTCTGCTATGCTTCTGATTATTTGAAGCGAAACACCGATTCTATTCGCTGTGCTGTTGAAAACGATGTGTTTTCATCTCTGCCTGATGATTCATTGTTAAATGATTTGGAATAATAACCATGAATAGAAATTGTTATTATTTTGTTGAAGGTTCTTGCGAAAAAATATTAATAAATGCTTTAAAGGAAAATCCTGCTTTATTAACTGCTGGAAAAGTTACAGTATTGAATGTGGTTCAAAGTAAGATAAAACTTCTATTTTGATTGGAATAAAAGAACGTAGTCGCATAGTCTTTGTTTTTGATACAGACATTGATACTAATGTAACTATATTGAAAGATAATATAAATTCTGTAAAAAAGTATTGCTATAAGCCTGAAATAATTACGATTCCACAAGTTCAAAACTTAGAAGAAGAATTATTACGTGCTACCAATGTGAAAAATGTAATCGATATTACATAAAGTAAAAGCAAGTCTGATTTTAAGCGTGATTTCTGTAAATTAGACAATAATTGTAGAAAAGTTATGGAAAAACATAAATTTAATATTGATAAACTTTGGATACGCAAACCTAATAACAAATTTAATTTTGTAGACCAGCAAAGCAATAAGGTTAAGATATAAATTGATTGCTTGAATAAAAATCCATAATATTAAAATTTAAAATAAATTTATTATAAAAAAATAGCTATTATTTTGAATATTATAGCTATTTTTTATTAAATTAATTATTAATTTTCAGTATTTCTCTGTTTAATAGTAGCTTCAATAGATGCTACAACTAAATTTTTAAATTTAAACACATCATCAACTGAATTAATTGCTACTCTAACTCCAGGAAAGGTATTAAAAGGTAAAATGGAAGATTTATCTGAAATTAGTGGTTCTGCAATTTCTGTAGGTAAATTAAATCCAAGCCATGGAGTTTTGTTTTCAATATATCCTCTAACAAACCACCAAGCAGGTTTATTTAAATAAACTCCAAAATAAGCAGTTGTGTCCTTATAAGCTAATTCAATAGGAACATTCTGTCTTTTCCCTGGTTCGTATATAAATTTTCCAGCATAACCAGCTTCTTCAAATATTTTTTTGATATTATCGAAAAATTTTAATTCTCTTTCTGTTGTTATTATATTAGGATTTGTACTATTGTTATCTTTTGCTTCCTGTTCTATATTTACTGCGTTTTCAGATAATGTAGGTTTTGTTTGTTGAGGTTCTTCTGGTTTAGAAACTTCATCATCCATTGCAGATATAGAACGTCTTACTATCTGTCTTATCACTCTTGATAAAGCAGATTTTGTTATTCCCTTAAATCTTTCAACTGTATTTGCGTTAACAATACCATCAAACATATTTGGAGATTTTAAAACCCATCTAATTAAATATTCACTTGGAGATTGATCTTTTAAATCTATTTCAGATTTTAGAAATTCTGCAATTTTTGCAGTATATAAAAGTTCTGTAGCATATTCATTTATACTAGTAGGTGAAAATTGAGTCTTAGAAAATTTAGGCAATACTTCGATTCCATTATCCGTATTGTCTAGTTTTGCAATATGGAAAGGTTTAGAATCCATAACATTTTCTGTTATAGTATCGGTAAAGAATCGCCATTCTATTCCATTTGTTAAAATACCCAAAGTTACCGAATTACAAGAATTAAAATATCTTGCTAATTGTCCTTCGTGACCATCTAGATTTACATCTATCGATTTTACCTCTACAAATATCTGAGGAATATTATCTTTTAAAATAGCTATATCTACTTTTTCCTTTTGTCCATTTTTCTTTATAGCAAAATCTGCTTCGTATTCTGGACATACTTCTGTAGGCAACCAAATGTTATAACCTAAAGCCTCTAACATCGGATAAACCAGAGCCTGTTTCGTTGCTTCTTCTCCTCTACCTTTTACAGCATCAATTCTTTCGCATATTTGTTCTACTGTTTTTCTAATTTTATCGAGCATAGATTAATCTCCAGAATACTATATTTTTAACAAATAAAGTTCCCTAAAATTTGATAAACACTTGATTTTATACAAGAATTGATAAGGGAATTTCAGTCTTCCCAAATATAACATAAAATTAGTGATATATCACTAATTTTAATAATTTTTTGCTTTATCATAATTTCAATCTAAACGAAATTATGAATACTTGCGAAGCCGTTGGCTATAGAATAAAACAGTTATGCAAAGCTAAGGGAGTTACTCCAAACAAGATTAGCTATATTTCGGCTGTACCTCAAGCAACAATAAAAAGCATATTGCTTGGAGAAAGTAAAAATCCTGGAATTGTTACAATAAAAAAGCTATGCGATGGTTTCGACATTTCTTTAGGTGAATTTTTTTCTACTCCTGAATTTGATAATTTGGAACAAGAAATTAAATGATTTTTTATGTTTTTAATAATTAAAAGCATCTAGAAGTTAGTATAAAATAAAGTTGCAACAACCGCATTTCTTTAGTAATAAACTAAAATATTTTAATTCTTTAAATTTGTTCATTTTTCTGATTGTTTTATTTTATAAAATTAAGCCTTGAATAACTTTGTTAGATTTATTATTTTTTGCCTATTCTCTAACTATAAAAACAACAACTACCAACTACAATAATTACAAACAATACTTTTTCTTAAAATGTTTTATTTCGTTATTTGCAAGTTAAGGGGGTAAATTTTGATGATTTTGCAAAAATTACCCCCTTAAACAGGGTTTTATAAAAATATTTTTTCTAAATCAGAAGACAGTTAACTTGAGTTGATATATGGCTTACATCTTGTAACGCAAAATCCCCCTTCCCCAAAGAGCTTGTCCGAAAACTAATTATTAACCCAAATTAGGATTATACTGATTGTCTACACATTTGTCATAAAAAGTATAGCGTATGGGCTTGCCCTGAAAGCTATACGTTTATGACAATGTGAAGACTACAAAAAAAGTAATATTAATTTTACAGGAAATTTCAAGTTTTCGGACAACATCCAAAGGGGGAAGATCTACTTTTGGGTAGGTTCTTCGATAAAGAAGGCTTTAAAATATTAGTTCCAATTATATAGTAAATAACCCATTTAGGATGTCGAAGCAATAACGTTGATTTGACGATGTGGCTAAATTTAGGTATAATTTGGTATATTAATATGTTATCTGGAGCTTAAAATGTATATCGTTCCAATGAGAGATTTAAAAGATACTGTAAAAATTGAAAAATTATGTAATGAATCTGATGGACCTGTTTTCATTACCAAAAATGGTTATGGAAAGTTAGTTGTAATGAATATTGATTATTATGAAAAAACCTTAAAAAAAGTATTAGAAGCAAAACAAATTAATGAAGGTCTTGAAGATTTAAAAAAGGGTAAAGTTAAAGAAGGAGCAAATGTTTTAAATAATATTAAGAAGAAATATGAAATATAATTATTCTTACAAATTTACAGATATTTCTGAAAATGATTTAGATGAAATTATCTCATATTTTATAAATGAATTGAAAAGCAAACAAGTTGCTTCAGACTTTTTATCAAAACTATCAAAAGTAATAGATGATATAAGACTTTTCCCTAATAGTGGCGAGCTTGTTAATAACGATTTGATTAGGAAAAAGGGAATTAGAAGAAAATATATAGACAACTATACATTGTTTTATTTACCAGAAAAGAAAGAAAAAATGATTTATATATTAAGGATTGTGTATAGTCGTTGTAATTTAGATTATATTTTATCAAATATTATTAATTAGTTTTAGATTTGCTAGTTAGGTCACCCTTTCAGCACTACGTGCCACTTCACCTCAAGTAGAAGCATTAGGACAACAACTACCAACTCACGCCGTTTTAAGCTGTGCTTTAAGACTTTTCACCATTTCTTCTAGTTCTTTTATTCGTTGCAAAGCAGCTTTGTTCTTTGCCTTTTCGGCTTTAGTTTTTTCTTTTTCAGCTTTGACAGCTTCTTTTTTTGCATCTTCTATTATTTCTTTCATAGCCTGGCACATATCTATTTTCTTCTGTTCTTTGTTGATTTTCAGATTTATACCTGTTTTTTCTTTTCAATTTTTTTGAGTTCTTCAATTTCTTTATCAAAATCAGACACATATTTTTTATCTTGTATTATTTTATATTTTTTTAATTCAGTTATAGCAAGAGATTCTGCAACTTCATGAGTAACTTTCCCTGCATTGGTCAATATTTCTTCTTCATTAAACTTCAAAAAAGCGTCTAATTTTTTTACCCAATCTTTCATATACATAGGTTGTCTTTTAATGGCTTGCATTTCTGCATAATCAAGATACATAGATACAATTCTATTTAAGTAATCTAATTCTTCTTTTGTTAAATAATTTTTTGCTATTACGACATCACTTTGCAAAATTTTCCCATTCGGTCCTTTTCGCCAGGAAGTTAAACCCATATTGGGTTTAGAGCTATCTGCTCTCTCTTTTATTATTTCTGCTGCCGTCTTACCTGTTATTGCGAAATGCAATTTATTTTGAACTGTTGAAAAAAATTGTTTAGATAAATCTGTGTTAGGAGAATAATCAATTGAGGTTGCGTATATGTCTGTTATTTTCTGATACGCCATTCTTTCACTAGAACGAATGTCTCTGATTTCTTCTAATAAATCATCAAAAAATCTTGTGCTAAATTTAGATCCATATTTAAAACGATAATTGTCTAAAACATAACCTTTATGAATATATTTCTGCAAAATTGAAGTAGCCCATTGTCTAAATTGAGTACCTCTTTCTGATTTTACTCTATAACCTACAGCAATGATTGCGTCTAAAGAATAATAGGTTAAATTTCTAGAAACCTTTCTAGAACCTTCGTTTTGAACTTGTAAGTAATCCTTACAAGTTGAATCTTTTTGTAATTCGTTTTCTTCATAAATATGCTTTAAATGTAAAGTTATATTTTGAGGTGTAGTTTCAAACAATTCAGCCATTTTCTTTTGGGTAAGCCAAATATTTTCATCTGCATATAAAACTTCAATGGTTACTTTCCCATCAGGAGAATTATAAAAAGTTATTTCATTTTGACTAATTTCAGACATATTTACTCCCTAACTTAATAGTATATAATAGTTTTTATATTGAAAATACAGGTAAATATTTATTTGCTCTAATTCTTAGGTATAAGTTTAAGTTAGATTTAAATTTTCATATTATAGCTTTATTCTAAATCGAAATATATTATTTTATAATACGCTATCACTAAACAAGGTTTACTCTGATTCGGTCACCACTCCGTTTACGCAATGCGTTGCATTGCTCCCCCTTACGACTCGCTTGCCATCCTGGCGCTCGCTTGCACTCCCAACCTCCTGTTGGTCGTCAGTCACTTCGTGACAGCTTAGCGACTCGCTGACCTCTTTTGTCGAATGTTGCCTATCCTAGACATTCGACATCAAAAACTTCCTGTTTTTGGCTCGCTTGCACGCCTCCATCCTTGGCGGCAGCCCCGCATAGCGGGGCTGCATCTTTTTTAGAGATAACCTCAAAGAGAGGCATTAGTAAAATAACTACTAACAACTACGCCGCCTTAAGCTGTGCCTGTAGATTTTTCACCATTTTTTTCTAATTCTTTTATTTTTAGCAAAGCAGCTTTAATCTGCTTCTGGAACAAGACTAGATTCATTATATTTGCTTAATAGATATAAGCAGTATTGATTCATGCTAATTCCTTCTTTTTTAGAGTGTTCAGCTAATGCTTTATGTAGACTTTTAGGAATTCTGAGTTTAAATTGTCCTGAATATTCATTAAGGTTTCTTTCTTTTTGAGGAAGTTGTATGGTGACTCCATCTTCTAGGGCTGCTTTTAACCAATTCTTTTTTGCGTCTAATGCGTTGGCGATAACTTGTTCCATTGTTTCGGCACAGGTTACGCAACCTGGTAATTCAGGGTAAGATGCACAAAAACCGCCTTCTTCTGTATCTGGTATAATTTCTAATTTATAAGGTAAAGACAAATAATATTTTAAATTTTTAGTCATCGCTTTCTTCGCCTTCTATAATATTTTTAATCATAATAATATAAACTTTTTTTATTGGTTCATGTTTAGGAACCGTAATAGGATTAGAGTTTTTCTTCCTAAAAGTATAATGGCTGCTTCCACCTCTTGGAGATGTCATAACATAACCATAAAATTCTAATATCTTTTTGATTTCACTAAATCTTAAGTCATTAGAAAGATTATGAATACGTTTTATTAGCTTTTCAAATTTAGACATTTAATTACCCTTTTACTTATTTATAGCTGGTATCATATTTGGTGTCAATGACTTTTATTAAGAATTTGCTTTCAAAAATATCACCTAAGAAGAACAAGTTGATTAACCTTGACTTATAGTTTCTTGGAAAGTAAAATTTTCTAAAAGCTCCATCAGAGGGCTATCGCATACGCAAAGGGAAAAACAAATGACAAAAGAAGAACAGCAAGCTTATTATGCAAAGCGGGAACAGGAATTGCTCGACAAGTGTAAGATTAAAACCAAGGAGCAGTTTCTTGAAGAATGCAAAAAAGCCGGCATAAGTGATGATTGGTATGCCTTCACCTGCGACCGGTCGAAACCCGTATCCATAGACGAGGACACTGTCTATTATGGAAAGAGCGGTGAAACAATAGTTACATATCCTTTTCACAGGTGGGATATTGCTTTTAACAAACTGCTCAGATACAAAGAGGAAAGTGAATGGGAAGCGACTGGTGCACTCTATCGAATCACGTCGGTCGAATGGAAATCAAACGCCAATATTTCAAACATCTTTGGCTACACAATGGATATTCGTGAGTATCGTTTTTCCGAACAGCCGGAGCAGGAAATGCTCGACGACGGTTGGGTCTATGACCACTATGACCAGTATATGGGCTACAGCGTCTATCGAAAAAGCGTTTCGGTAGGTAGTGTGATGAGGAACTCCTCTATTGTTTTTGAGTTCACGAAACGGACCGACAAACGTGACGCGGACACTTTCGGTTTTAAGGAAGGCAGGTATATATACGGAGCTTATCATTATCCCGTGCCGCAGGATTTGAGGGAGAGGATCAAGTCCGAGCGAGATTTCCCTGTCAGAATTTCTAAAGAACTTTGTAAGATTCTGACGGAAAGGCTCGCAAAGAATCTTATCGAAGATGAGTTCGCTGATTTGTGTGCATTTTTGAAAGACCTGAAAACCGAGCTCCAAGCAGCGATAAATCCGAAAATCTCGCAGAGTGAACAGAAAAATGCGTTTATAAAAGCATTGCGCCGTGCGGAAGCAGGTCACCCCGCAGTTTATAACTTAGAAGATAGCCGTAGTGAAATTATTGAACACAATATTCTTCACCAGGCGTATGATCAGGCTGGGCTTGAGTGGAAAACGAAGTAGAGTAAACTCTGTTTATAAAAAGCTTATTCTTTCGTCCAAAGCATTTTTATATGCGGAATACTATCCATGATGAATTCTTCGGAAATCTGTTTAAAACCAGATTTTTCATAGAAAGCTTTTGCGTAAGTTTGAGCTTCTATATAAATCTTATCTGCATTAAAACGTTCTACTGCAGCTTTTATTCCTGCTTCTAGTATAAGTTTTCCATAACCGCAATTTCTTTTTGAAGTAATAACTCTGCCAATAGAAACAAATTGGCTTTCTACACCTCTGTCGAGTATTCTTAAATAAGCGATAATATTATTTTCTTCTTCTAACCAAAGATGTAACGCATTCTGGTCTAAATCATCCAATTCTTTATAAGGGCAGTTTTGTTCAACAACAAAAACATCAACCCGCAATTTAAGCAGATTATACAATTCAATATTTGTTAATTCTTCAAATTTTTTTATGTGCAAGTTCAAAAGTTAATAATATTCCTTGAAGCAATCAGGGGTTTCATCAAAATTAAAGTTTAACAATGGCCAGGCGGAAACCAACAAAATTGCTGAATTTGCTTGGGTCAGCTCCGAAACGATGGGCTAAACGACACATTATTGCATCTAATTTCCAGGCACTTCCACGCATAATTTTGTATGGTCCTGTTGTTCCAAGAGGATCGGTAACAGCTTCGCTACCAAATGGTTCTCCACTAGTTGAATCAAGACACCATTCTAATATATTGCCGTGCATATCATATAAACCCCAGGCATTAGCTTTCTTTTTTCCAACTTCATGGGTTGTTCCGCCTGAGTTATCGCTATACCAGGCGACAGCTCCTACATTTACTGCATCATCGTAATTTTTAGTATTATCTTCAACGTAATTTAACTGGCTTTGAGTTCCAGCTCGGCAAGCATATTCCCATTGTGCTTCTGTTGGTAACGAAAACTTATAACCAGATGGCAAATATGATGAAAACTTATCGTTTAGTTTTGCAATAAAACCGTTTTTATCGTTAATAGAATCCCAACTTATAGATTCTACAGGAAATTTATCATCAAGGTTCAACTGTGAAGTTGTAGTTCCCATTATTGCTTTATATTGCTCGTTTGTTACTTCGAAAATTCCCATGTAAAAATCATTGCTAATCGTTACTGAATGTTGCACTTCATCTTCAGCATGATTTAATTCTGTATCTGGGCTTCCCATTAGGAATGTTCCTGCGGGACATCGCTTCATTTCAAGAGTTACATTTTCTGATAAATAACATTTTAGATTTCCATTATTGTCTATTGTGATTAAGTTGGTTTTATCATCATGATTATGGTGACTGTGAAAAGAACAACCAAGCAAAAGAACTGTTAAAGAAAAAATAATAAAAATGGAAATAAATTTTTGCATATTGTTTAAGCCTCTCTTGAAAAGAGTATAAAAAATATGCTTATTTTTCAAGTTTTAAGCAGAGTAAAAACTAAATATATTCCTTTGGCAATCAGAACTTATTTTGCTATCGCTGGTCTTTGATGACCTCTTAATACGAACATACGCCAGTGGTAGGTTACGGCACAGATTCTAATGGTAATAACAGTGGTGGCACAAGCAATTTGGGTAATTAATTCTGGCATATGCAGCCTTATTCCAATTAAATAGACAAGACCGCCAAACCAGCAGGCTAAAGCATAAATATCTCTTCTGAAAATAAGTGGGACTTCATTTAATAATATGTCTCTTATAACGCCACCGGCTGCACCAGTAAACATTGCCATAATGGTAGATACCCATAGAGAACAACCACATTCAACCGATTTATGAAAACCAACAACAGTGAACAGACCAATACCTATAGTATCAAATAAAAATAGGGTTGTACCTATTTTGGATATATATTTATGGAATAGCACAAAGAATATTAAAGCAAGAATTGTAATGATAATGTAAGAGTTTTGAGTAAACCAAAAAGGAGTTTTCCCTAGCATAATATCACGAAGGGTACCTCCGCCTACTGCGGTAACAAAACCGACTATCAATGCGCCGAATAAGTCGAAATTCTTTTTGGAAGCAAGTCTTATTCCGCTTGTGGCAAAAGCGAATGTTCCAACATAATCGATAATGTCTACAAAACTAATATTCATTTCAGTAACCTTTGCTGTGACTATTTTTTTATACCACGAAGTATATAAGAGAAATTTTTCACAAAGTCAACAAAAAAAGTTAAATGTATTAAAATTATACAATGAGTTATAAAAAATCTGCATAAACAAATAATGTTGCTTTAAAACTCTTACTATTAGGTAAAAACTTTGAATCATTTTGGTATTTAGGTTGTAAAATATAAAACATGGAAAAAATTGAATTAAAAACAATGACAAGAGAATTATGTCATGAGTTGTATAAAGATTGGGAAAACGATGATTCTATCTTTATGGATATGTCTATGTTTAAACCTTTTAAGTATAACAAAGCCAATGTTGATTCATACTTTGATTCAAAACAGAATCCTTCTAGAATTTTGTTTTCGATAATGCTAGGCGGTAAACCTATTGGCGAAATACATTTGAAAAAGATTGACAGAGATAACAAAGAATGTACTCTAAGCATTCATATGCAAAACAATAAGGTAAAAAACAAAGGTTATGGAACTCAAGCCGAACAAAAAGCTGTTAAATATGCCTTTGAAAAATTAGGAATGGTTGCTATAAATGCTGATACTATAATAAAAAATACACGTAGCCAACATGTTCTTGAAAAAGTTCGTTTTAAAGCAATCAGAAAAGATGATCAGTTTATTTATTACAGAATTGAAAATAACAAAAACCTAAAATTAGGTTAATCATAAAATATGAAAAAATAGAGTTTTTTAGGCAGCCTTTAAAAAGAAAATTTGTAGTTGATTTATTTTATCAATGATTTTAGATTTTTCTTGCTAAACACTTAAAAAAGTAAGAGATTATATATGTATATTTATTAATTTGACGTTTAAATAATTCCAATTATGTTTTGCTAGCCAATGATGTTTGCTAAAGCAAAGAATAATGATAGGAGTTGGGTTTGAGTGGTTTTATTGTTTAATTTATGGAGGAATGAAATGAAGAAAAAACTAGTGTTTATTTTTTTTATTATGTTTTATATGTGTTTTGTTAATGTTGGTTTTGCACAGAATATAGAAAATATAAGCTATGATGATTTTTTACTAGATAAAGATTTGTTAAAAGGTAAGACTATTACGATAAAAGGCTTTTGTAGAAATCCACATGATGTCAAATATTATTTATACAAAAGTGATGAATTTGAAGACAGGTCTAGAGTAATAAATCTAAATATTTCAGAACTTTCAAAGGAAACAAAAGAATGGTTGTCTAAAGAAAGTAAAAATGGACTTGTTATAACTTTGAAAGCTATTGTTGAAGATTATGGTTTAAAAGTTTTAGAAATACAAGAAGCAAGTAATTATGAACAAGTTAATACAAATATAAATACAAATACAAATCAGCTCCAGAAGAAAACTACTAGACTAATTTATTATGATGACTTTTTGCTAGATAAAGATTCTTATATTGGAAAAATAATTACAATTAATGGTTTTTGTAGGAATAATATTAATGATAAATATTTCTTATTTAAGAGCGATCAAATTGAAGATAGATCTAAAGCTATAAGACTTTCTACAACAAAACTTTCAAGGAATTCAAGAAAATGGTTGTTAGAAAACTGTAAAAAGGGAGTATTTATAACAATAAAAGCTGTAGTCGGAAAACATGATTTAATAGTTTTAAAAATAAAAGAAGCTAATGATGAACAAATAAATAAAAATGATGAATGTGTAAATTATGATGATTTTATTATAGATAAAGATTCTTATATTGGAAAAAAAATTAAGATAAAAGGTTTTTGTAGAAATCTTTATGATGATAAATATTATTTATATAAAAGTGACTTTTTTGCTGATAGACTTAATTCTATAAGTCTTTCTATATCAGATCTTCCAAGAGAAGAAAGAAAATGGTTGTTGCAGAACTGTAAAAAAGGACATTTTATAATTGTAAAGGCTATTGTTGAAAAATATGGTTTAAAAGTATTGAAGATAGAAAAAGATTCTGGAGACAATATTCCTTCTAAAGAAGAACAAGCAAACTGATTTAAGTACACAAAATGCCTCTTTCTAACATAAAATTAGGAAGAGGCGTTTTTTTTGCAAAAAACACTAGGAGTAATAAAAAAATAATAATCTATGCGATTGTCTTGGGTATTAGATGATTGACTATTAGTAAAATTAATTGTAGGTTATAGTTATCGTAGAATATAAATCAGAGGTTTTTAATGAAGAAACTGACCGCTATATTACTTTTGCTCTTAACTTTAGCATTTATTGGCACTATAGTTTATTTAAACAAAGATGTTTTTGGAATAGAATCATCTGGTAGCAATTCTTCTGTTCCAGGTTTTGCAGAAGGCAATACTCAAGAAATTATGCCTGGTGGATGTGTACCTTCACCTAATAAGAGAGAAGCTATAGAACGATTTTCTGAAAGACTTAAAGAATATTCGGTTCCTATAGGTTTTGGAGCTGCTTATATGGTATTGACTCTGATTTTAGTTTTATTGACTTTGTCAGATAAAACCAAAAAGCAAATTCATACAGATGAAGAATTTGATGTAAAAGTAAAAGAACTTGAACAAATTCAGGTAAAGCTAGATGAAAGCAATAAAGCTGGCGAAGAACTGAAAACACAGCTTGAAGCTAATAAAGTAGATTCTGAAAAGATAAATCAATTGCAATTAAGCCTTGATGAAGCTAAAAAGGAAGTTGAAGACAACAAAACAAATTTACAAAACAAAACTGAAGAATTTGACAAGTTAAAAGCAGAAGCAGAAGCTGTTAGCAGTAAAGCTGAAAACCTAGAAAAAGACAATAAAGGCATTAGACGAGAAGTTGATAAACTTAATTCCAAACTAAAAGCTTCTGATACCGAAAAAGATGAATTAAAAGCAAAAATAATTGAACTTGGTAAACAAATCGAAGAACAAAGTGAAGAACTCAAGGCTGCAGCAGCAAATGTAAAAGGTGGTAAAGAAGCTATTCCGCCAGCAGCTTATCAGATTCTTTATTTGTTGCAGAAAGAAGGGCGCTTAATCGACCTTTTAAACGAAGATATTTCTGGTATTGAAGATGAAGATTTGGGCGGTGCCGTCAGACCTGTTTTAGAAGGTTGTGCAAAATTACTAAAAGACCGTCTTGTTGTTGAACCTGTTTTAAAGGAAGAAGAAGGCAGCGTTGTTACTGTCGATGAAGCTGACCCTGAAACAATCAAACTTTCTGGCACAGTTCCAGAATCAGGACCATACAAAGGTGAGCTCATTCATCATGGTTGGCGTCTTAAAGAATGTAATTTGCCAGAACTTGTTGATGGTTGGAAAGGCAACGTAATTGCTCCTGCCGAAATAGAAATAAGCTGAAAAAAGGTATTGCCTTTTTTCAAAAGTTAAGAGCATAAAAGTATTTTTTTTTCGGAGATAAAAATGAAGCGCATGGAATTTGATCCTGCTGATTTTTCAGATAATGGATCTTTTGGAGAAAATAGTGGTTGGATTGGTTTCTTGATAGGTTTGGCTGTATGTATAATTGTTTATGCTATTTCTTATTTTTATTTTGCTAATACTGGTATTCAAATAATTAATAGAGGTTTGAATATATATATTATAGCAATTATCATCACTATTATTGAAGCTAGTATTTTTTACTTTATCAGAAATAGAAAGAAAAAATTAACTGATTATTCAGAAGACATGTTTGATTCCAAAGACGGTCTTTGTCTATTAATAGCGGGCTTGATATGTTCTTTTTATTTAAATTGTATCCTTCTTTGTGAAATAAATGGAAGACTTGATTTTTCTGAAAGCAAAAAAATAAAAACAAAAATAATCGGCAAACGCATAGAAGTAGGAGTAAAAAAGATGAATTCTCCCCGATACTATTACTTTGATTTAGAAAATTGGAAAGAAAAGAATAGTTATTGTAAATTAGAAATATCAGAATCAATATATACAAAATTTTCCTCAAACAATATGATTGAATTTGAAACAAAGCCTGGTTTATTAGGTTTAGAACATTTATCTAGCGAAATAACACTTAGCAAATAAACTTGCTGTTTTTTCCATGATTTTATTGTCATAATTTGACTATTTGCAGAATAGGTTGTAATCTAATAAATAAAGCAATCTTAAGGAGTTTCCCCATGGCAAAACAAAAGTATATTGTAGGTATAGACTTAGGAACAACTAATATTGTGGTGGGGTATGCTCCATTAGCAGTTAAGGAAGACGAAAAACCAGAAATAAGTTTGGCTCCTATAGCTCAAGAACTTGCTAAGGGTGCTGTTGAAGCCTTAGAAGTTCTCCCATCTTTTATTTTTGAAAGAATCAAAGAAAAACCAGTATTAGATTGGGATTTGGAATCAAAATTTATAATCGGTGAATATGCTAGAGAAAGAGGTTCCGAAGTTCCTGACAGATTGATTTCTTCGGCAAAATCCTGGCTTTGTAATCCAAGAATCAACCGCAAAGAAGCAATTCTTCCATGGAATGCTCCCGAAGGTGCTGAAAAAATTTCACCATTCCAAGCAATGGTAATGTTTTTAAACCATGTCAGAGAGGCTTGGAACCGCAAGTTTCCAAAAGATAAACTAGAAAATCAAAGAGTTGTTGTTACAATACCAGCTTCTTTTGATGCAGCCGCAAGAGACTTAGTAGTTGAAGCTTCTAAAAAAGCAGGTTTACCAGCAATTACATTGTTGGAAGAACCACAGGCTGCTTTTTATTCATGGATTTCTCAGAACGAAAAACCTTGGCGCAAGCAGGTTTCAAAAGGTGACACCGTTCTGGTAGTAGACGTTGGCGGTGGTACAACAGACTTCAGTTTAATTGAAATCGGCGAATCTAATGGTGATTTAAGCCTTGAACGTGTTGCTGTCGGTAATCACATTCTACTCGGTGGCGACAATATGGATTTGACTCTTGCTTATATTGCACGCCAGAAGCTAGAAGCTGCCAACAAAAAAGTCAGCCATTGGCAGACCATTCAATTAAGTCATCAGTGCAGAAAAGCCAAAGAAGAATTACTGACCGATACATCAAAAGAATCTGCACCAGTTGTAATTTCTGGTCGCGGTAGTTCACTTATTGCAAATACAATAAAAACCTCAATAGAACGCAAAGATATAGACCAGACTCTATTAGAAGGTTTCTTCCCACAGTGTTCTTTTGAAGATTCACCTGTTGAAGCTACTGAAGGCGGTGTTAGAGAAATCAACTTGATGTATGCTGCCGACCCGGCAATAACTCGACATCTAGCGAAGTTCTTGCGAAGCCAGAACAGTGACACAAAGACCTATGGTTACCCAAGAGCAATTCTTTTCAATGGTGGTGTTTTCAAGTCTGAAATCTTCAAGAAGAAGCTTATAGAAGTTATTGATTCTTGGCTTAAAGAAGCAGGGAAAGACCCCATCAAAGTTCTAGAAGGCGCTGAACTATCTCAAGCTGTTGCTAGAGGTGCAACTTATTTTGGAACAGTCAGCGAAGGTCATGGAATACGTATCAGAGGCGGTGTGTCTCAGTCATACTATTTAGGTGTAGAATCTGCTATTCCAGCTATTCCTGGTTTTAAACCACCTATAAAAGCTTTGTGTGTTGCAAAACAGGGAACAGAAGAAGGCACAACATTGGATGTTCCTGAAAGAACTTTTGCAATACGCATTGGTAAAACTGCTGAATTTAAGTTCTTTAAATCCAATTGCAGACGAGAAGACAATTTTGGCGAAATCTTTGAAGATATGGATGAAACCTTTGAAGATACCAGTTCTCTCAAACTTGAACTAGAAGCATATGAAGGAATGAAACCTGGCGACATTGTTGATGTTAAACTACAGGTTGCAATTACTGAAATAGGCACTTTGGAAGTTTATTGTATAGAACTTAATGGAGATCATCGCTGGAAGTTAGAATTTAACGTCAGAGAATCTGTTTGATGACTTAAAATTAGACTTTGTAAATGTTAAATTCGGTTGGCTTCATCGTTGTTATGACATTTTTCAAAAACGAATTGGTACATTGACAGCTTGTTTATTATAAATTAGAATTAATAGATACAGAGCAAAATTTTGGGTTGTGTGAAATATATAAAAGGAGAATAACGTGAAAAAGATTATATTATTAACAATATTTTTTTGTGTTCTCGGATTTACTGCTGAATCTGCCCTTCCGCGTTTAGATAAAGCAGCTTCTTCGGCAAAGGTTAATTCGGCAAGTTCTAATACCAGCAATTCAACACTAATAGATAATGATTCAAGTGAAGTCTATAATTCTCCTACTTCTAGCACAGCAAATGTAACTCAAACAACTGCAAAAACTGAAACAGGCTTAGCTACTCTCCCTAATGGAAAAGCATATGTTGGGGTTGCTTCTTTCTTGTCTTTAAGAGACGAACCCTTTGGAACAGTTCTTGCTCACTTAAATAATAATGATGAAGTAATTATAGTTAGTCGCAATGGTGATTGGTATGAAATAGAAAGCGATAAAGGCAGTGGTTGGGTTTATGGAAAGTGCATTTTTGACTCTCCTAATTCTAATAAAAGTAATACTGCTTCTGATACTGCATACATTGCTAAAGATACTAATACCGATAAAAGTAGTGATATTTACGAATATACTACCTTTAATAATCCAGGAGACTATACTCTCCAAAAAGATACAAAAACTTCTGATTCACAAAAGAAGACTTCTACTAAGACTAAAACAACTACAAAGAAAACAACAACAGCAAAAAAGACTACTAGTACTAAAAAATCTAGTGGCGGAACACTTCAAAGTAAAATTGTAAATGCTGCAAAAGAAGTTGTTAAGAAATATTCTAAATCAGGTTCTTTCCCATATCTCAAGAGATTACAAGGCGGAAAAATAGGTTGTGCATATGTAGCAACTACTGTTTTAAAGAAAGCTGGTGCTTTAAAGAAAACTAGTACAGGTTGTAAACAAACTATTGGTCTTTTAAAACAGGCTGGTTGGAAAAAAGTAAAAGTTCCACCTTACAAAGCTGGAGATGTTATTTTCTGGACACAAACAGACAAGAAAAAGAGTAAAGGCCCCACACATGTTGGTATTATTATGCAAAACGGAAATAATGTTCAAGCTATGAGTAATTCTTCTAAGCTTAGAAAACCAAGATACCACAAAGCAAATTATCAGAAATTATATTGCGTAATGCGTAAGGCTTAAAGATTAAGGTAGACAATATATGCAAATGAAAAAAATATGCCTTTTGGCTTCTCTTGTATTATTCTCAACCAGTTCGACTTTTGCAGATGTATCTGTGCCTTATGGTGAAGGTTCTGGCAAAGTAGATTATACCAATACCAACAAATATCAGAATCTAGAAGAACCCCTTCCTTATGGTCCATTGTCTTTCAGATTAGTTGGCGATAAAACCTGGATTGCTGACAGCGTTGGCGGTAAACTAATGCAATTTGATAGCAAAGGTAAGCTTCTTAAAGAATTCTCTGTTCTCCCTGCTGGAGCAAAACCATATGAATTAGATGAAGAAGGTTTCCCAACTCCTAATATTCTTATTGAAGATATTGCTCCTGTTATAGGACAATATGGCGACGTTGAAGCCTGGTGGGTTGCTGATAGTACTGATAATAAATTACTCAAATTTTCAGCAGATGGAAAAGTTCTTGCAAGATTACAAGACCCTGATTACGGACAGCTTTATAGAATAGAAGTTGGTGCCGGTGGTCACTTGTTTGTTGCCGACAAAGGGACTCGTAAAATTTATATTTATGATTCCAAAGGTGATTACGTTAATGACTTTAACTGGGAATGGTCTGGGATGGCTGTAAGTGGCAAAGAAGACAATCTTTATAGATTGATATATTTTAATGAAGAAAATAGAAATATGCTTGTCAAAACAGACCTTAAGGGCAATGTAATTAAATCAAAAGTTATCGAAGTTGAAATGAGTGACCCAGAACTTTGGTGGGTAGATGAAGCAAAAGGCGAAGCTGTTATAACCTATACACCTTTAGAAGGGTTTGAGGGTGATTACAATATTATTAGAGTTAACTTGGAAGGCAAAGTCATTGCTTCAGGAAAACTTCCTTCACCTTTTGTTATGAATCGCTTTATTGATCATGCTGATTATGAACAATTCTTTATCGGTAAATGCAATTATGCAGATGCTCCTAAAGGAAACTTTGAAATAGTTCCTTTTAAAATGCCTTAACATTAGTTGGAGAAAGTAATATGAAAAAAGCTTTTGTCTTGATTTTGGCAATTTGTCTTTTTTCTCCTTTATCATTGTTTGCAGCTAAACCCAAAAAGGGGAAAGTTACTTCAGTAGTTAAACATGGATTAACTATTCGAAAAAAGCCTACAACCAAAAGTAAAAAAGTTGGCTCTTATATGTGGGCAGGCGACACATTTAATATAAAAGCTGTATCTGGAAAGTGGTATAAAACTACTTATAAAGGTACTACTGGTTGGGTTTACTCTGGTAAAGGTTATGTTAAAGTAATTGAATATGCTGATGAGGAAGATTCTGATACTAAGGAAAAGTTACCAAAACTAAAAGAATCTGCTCAAAAAATAAAAATTAAAAAATTAAAACCATCAGAAAAAGTCATTTCTGGAGATATAGTTGATATTTCTGCTTCCTCAGAAAACAAGTAAATCTCTGAAAAAATAATATGTTAGAAAAATATAATATTACTAATAATAGCAAATAGATATTAGATGTTTCTAATAACCGATTAATGAGTACTGTTATGTTCAAGTCGAAAAAAGGTAATGTTATACTAGTTGTAGTAGGTGTATTTGCTATATTAGCTCTAGCGTTAGGCTCATTTCTTAAAACCACAGTTAACAGAAAATATTCGGCTCAAAAACTAGGTGATTCAATGTATGCCAAAGAATTAGCTAATTCTTTGGCAGTTTTAGCTATAGATTACATAAAAGAACAATTAAGAGATTCCGCCAATGGTGATGAAAAAATACGAAAAGCATTTTCTATGCCTTGGGATTATACAGGAAATGATATAAAGGGAAGTATAGAACTTTCAAAACTAGATATTCTAGATTCTTTAAACGGTCAATCCCTGATAGATA
The DNA here is from genome assembly GCA_946407375.1 of uncultured bacterium. GTDB lineage: Bacteria > Muiribacteriota > Ozemobacteria > Ozemobacterales > Ozemobacteraceae > RUG334. The sequence goes on along the minus strand of CAMJNS010000002.1, from coordinate 37,038 downwards.
CTTTACAGCAGGAATCAAACTTAAAAGATTTTACCGTAATAGATAAAAAAATAAATTGGAAACTTAGCGATATAAAACCTATTAGAGTTGGTAATGAAGAAACAGGAACAATACCTTATCCTAGAGAAAAATTAGGATTAATAAATATAAATTTTAAAGTTAGTTATAAAAAACCAGGTAAAAACGAAAATATTATCGAAGAATATAATTTTGCTTCAGATATAAAGGTTGTTGCTAACTTATTACCAGTTTTATCAAAATTTACTCTCTATATTGAAAACATTCTAGAAAATGACGAGGCCAATCTTATAAATTCCTGCCGTTTCAATGTTATTGATACTGACGTAAATGGTGATTTGAACAATTCTGCAAAACTGGTTAAACCCTGGGTATTAAATAATGTTGGAGAAAATGAATCTGTTGATGGCGAAAGCGATAAACCTAAAAGTTATGATGAATTAGTTAAAAACAATAGAGGTTTTGTTTATATTGGCGGGGGAACAAAAGAACATCCAATTAGGCTGGGTATAGCTTGTGGAGATGTGGATTTAGATATTGGAAATTTAAGTGAATATGGAGAAGATTTTCATTTCTTTAAAAAACCTGAAGCTGAAGGTGGTTTCTTTAAAAGCTTAGAACCTCCAACTTGGAATGAAGGTCAAGGTATTATTTGTGCCAATATAGGACTATGCAATGACCTTGATCCTGAATCTGGTTATAAAGATTACTTGGATTTATTAGGCGAAAGCAATTACGATTTAGCTAAGTATAATTCTATTTTTAAGCTTTATGGAACAGACCAAATGATTTCAAGAGGTATTTTTTCACCTACTCTTGTTTTAGGTTTTGTAGACTCTATGTATGCTTCAATTCGAATTTTTAAACCTAGTGATGAAGAAAATGATTTTTATAAATTAAATTATTATGAAAATACTTACGAGTTTTCTGATGCAGCAAATGAAGATAACGATGATTGTGATTATGATTTAACAGAATTTAAATATGCCTATGAATTAAAATTTTCAAATATATTAGACTTCGAAACCTATCGCTCAAAATTCGGTTCAAGAGTAGAATCTATTCCTTACAATAATGATTATACCTATACTTTTAAAAGAGATGAAGCTTATCCTTTTCACAACATACTTAAAGATGAAGAATTAGAAAAACTTTGTGACAGAAAGTCAGATGAGAAAATATTTGTTAAAATACCAAATACAGAAAAGGCCCAATATGGGAATATATATAAAGATATTAAAGATTTAACTGTTTTAAGTGATTTTATTGATACACAAAAATTATCTTTTGTTCCCGATGGAAATAGAATTGCTCACTATCTAAAACTTGTTCCTTTAACAAATAATGAAAAAACAAGAGGAAGTATAGTTTTAGATAAAAAAGATAATGTTGGTAAAGTTTTTAATAATTTCTTAATAACAAAAAAAATCTTGTTAAAAGAAGGACTAGATCTTAATGGTTGGCTTTATATTGATACTGATGAATTAGATGACGATTTTGAGTTACCACTGAAATTTGGAAATTGTAAAATATTAAGCCAAGGCGGAATAATTCTTTCCAAAGGTAAAATTACTATTGAAGACAATATACTTAATGATCCTAGCAATCATTTAACTTTGTTAACTCTTGGAAAAGATAGTAGCAAAGGGAATATAACTATTAGAAGCAATGTTACCGAAGTTAACGCTTCCTTAATTTCTAAAAATGGTTATGTTTATTTGGAAGATGACAATAATACCAATAAGAAAATTAACTTAGATATTTATGGCAATATTGTAATGCATAATATTGCGGCTAATAGCAAAAAAGCTATTATAGAACAGGCTGGTTTAAGACGCGGACTAAGATTGAATTACAGACCAGAATTATCTGCTATTCCTGATTTTAATAATAAAAACGAAATTGATAAATCTCGTTCAGAATGCAATCTTCTTATGTTTAATATAAATGATAATCCGAAGTCTTTTTAATATATTATGAGTAATACTAATTATAAAAATACAAATAATAAAGGTTTTTCACTCGTTGAAATTTGTATTGTTTGCGTTGTTTTAATGGTTTTGCTAATACCTGTTTTCACTATTATGTCACAAGGGAATGCTGGAACAGTTCAAAGTCGCAATGAAATTTTAGCTAGAGGATATGCAGCTAATATTATTGCCTATTATAATCTTGTTCCTTATTCTGAAGTGAAAGAGCTTACTTTTGAAGAGTTAAAAACACTGGTTCTAGAACAAAAAGAAAAAAACTTTATTATTAATATTAATGATTTAGGTAGAGATTTCGAAAAATTTAAAAATCTAGAATTTAATGCTTCTGTAAAAGTAAAAGAATTTAAAAATCAATTTAATAATTATAAAGTTGTTTCTGTAACAGTTGAATGGAAAGAAATTAATAAAAAAACACCAAACAAAGTTAGCTTATCTGGGATGGTTACTAAACGATGAAATACAGAAACAAAGCAGTTACTTTAATTGAAGTTTTAATATGTGTTGTTCTTTCTGTAATTCTTATAATTGGTTTGATGAATCTTTTCGGCTCAGGTTTAAAAGGCTCTGCAAAAACTCTTAATTTGCAAGATAATATGGAAACAGCAAATATTCTCATGGCACAAATTGAATATGACTTAGCAAAAGCTACCAAAATCAATATTCCTGATTGGAACGAAGAAAGTCAGGGCTCTGCTCAATGGGTTTGTGATAGTAAAAGCTCTGTTGGCAGTATACAATATACTTATGATTATGTTTCAGGAAGCAAAGAAGGGGTTCATAGAAAAATACAAGGGAATAACGTAAATATAGAAAATTATTTTGCAAAAAATCACTTAATAGAATTAAATTTTAAACACTTTGCTCTAGACATCAATAAAGACCAAAATAATGATATAATCAATGAAAAACATGGTATGTGGGTTGAATTAACCGTATATTCTAAAGAAAAAGATGATAATGATGCTTTTACTATAAAAAGGCTTATAGCTTTAAAAGAGACTAATTAAAGTCATTTTGGCAATATTTAATTCTAAACTGACTTTGTGTTAATACAAAACGACATTAACCAATTTATTCCCTTGGCTACACGATTAGCGGTATCAGAAAAATGCCCTCCGGGATTCATTTCTAAAGTTGCTGCTTTAGTTAAAGAATCTTTTTTTAATAATTTTAATTGTTGTCTTGTATTGTCGCCAACAGAAGTCATTGTCGGATTTTTTGTTTTTTCTTCTTTTCCGCCTAAGCTTAAATAAATGATACTTTCTCTTTTCAAAGATTTTTCAAACATATATTTTTCCCACATAGGAAACCATAAAGAACCTGAGCAGCAAGCTATTCCATCAAAAATATTTGTTTCGTATAATGCCCACAAAGCAAACAAACCACTTAATGAATAACCTGTTAAAAATAGTTCTCTATGTTCTTTATAATTTTGTTTTATGTAAGGAATTAAATTATTCGACAACCAATTTAATGTATTGGAACCCTCTCCCGCAAAAATTCTGTTGTTATTTCCTTTCGCAAACCATGGAGAAAGATTTCTATCCCAATTTTCAATGAAAACTTCTATGAAAATATAGTTGCTTTGAGGATTTATTTTTTCTATGCAATCAATAATTTGAGAGCCACCAACAGGAATAGATGGCTCGTTAATATAAATAAAAACAGGAGCATTGGTTCCTTTTATAAAAAAATTACATTTTATGTTATCTATTATAATTTGTTTCATAGCTAAGCAAAATAAGTGTTTTTTCTTTTTTTTATTATAGCAATTTTTCATTTCATAAAAAATAATTAAATTTTAAACCAAATAAGATATAATAAAATCAAATTATTATAGAAAACGTTTTTGGCTAGAGAAATAATATTTAAAAAATTAACGAAGAAATAAACAATGAAGCGAACAAAGATCAATTTAGATTTTCAGGCATTTCCTCAAAAAATTGGGGCTTTTTTAGCTGGAGCAGATATATACAATAGCAGTTGTTCTAATCTTTCTAAGGTTTATTACATTGATAAAGGGCAAGGGTATTTTTTGAAAATTGCTGATGCTGGATTTTTAAAATCAGAACAACTTATGCACAAATATTTCCACAGCCTTGGTCTGACAACACCAGTCGTTCTTTATAAAACTATTGATAATAAAGATTATCTAATTACTGAGCCTGTTCAAGGAGAGGACTGCACTCATTATATTTCAGAACCAGAGCGTCTTTGTGATACTATTGCTGTAAATCTTCGTATGCTTCATAATCAGCCTTTTGCTGACTGTCCTATAAAAGATAGAATAAAAATTTACATAGAGTCAGTGCTCAATGGTCATGATAAAGGGAAATACGAGTCTGAGCTTTTTGAGGGGCTATGGGAATTTTCATCGCTTCAGTCTGCTTGGGAAGCAGCCAAAGAAGGAATAAAAAATCTAGAATCTAATGTTTTAATTCATGGTGATTACTGCTTACCAAATATAGTGTTGAATAATTGGAAACTTTCAGGCTTTATTGATCTTATCAAAGCTGGAGTAGGCGACAGACATATTGATGTGCTTTGGGGCATTTGGACTCTAAAATTCAATCTCGGAACAGCAAAATATACAGACCGTTTTATTGACGCCTATGGTCGTGATATTATTGATAAGGAAAAACTGCGCCTCATCGCCGCTATGGAGATGTTCGGGGAATAAAATATTTGGCGTTTGCGTAAAAGTGTTTTAATTGCTATAATTTATGAAAACTAATAGTTATGCTTGTTTGTTTAAACTTACATATTCTGCTTAAAGATTTTCTTAAACTTGGTGCATACTTCCATAAACCACTTAAATTGATTTTTCCAATCTTTTTTGTTTTCCAAATCTACTTCCTTGAATATTATTATTCTGCTGACCTTATTTTCAGGCATTTCTCGCCAGTCTAACTGCATACCAAGTTCCGATTCTATTGTTTTCTTTTTATTTTCCCAATCTTTGTATAGTTTTTTGTTCTCATGTATTCTCATCTCAACTCCAATAATATTTTTGCTTGTTTGTACAGTTAATTCCAACCAAGTTTTAGGTATGCCAATGCCTAAATCAATAAAAATTTCTTTTGATGCTTTTGTTCTTTTAAACTCTTTTGAAAAATCATTATTTTGAAATGCATAATCGAGGAATGCAGACCAATACTCATATCTGAAATAATTACTGGGACTAAGATTCTTACCTGTAAGTTTTGTTATAGTTGTCCAATCATTAGGCCTTTCTATAACATCAAATTTAACTGCTGGTTCAGAATTGCCTATTTTATAGAGCTTAATTTCACATAAAAAGAAATTTACATCTCCGTCAGTGTGATTGTTCAACCATTCTATTGCAGAACGATGTTCATCTCTGGCTCGTTTGACTAACCAGATTATATAACTGGCAGCTTTACCAGAAGCATAGGTAATAAGTTTTCCAAGATGGTCATGATTACTTTCTTCTAGCTGATTTTCTATGATAATCTTTTTGCCTGTATTAGGTTCTGTTGCAAGAATATCAACATTGAAGTCACCAACAGATGATTCTCTTTCATCTATTTCAATTTCAAGTCCCAATGCTTCACCAAGTTGTGAAATATTTTCTTCCATAGCTAACCAAGGAGTGAAATCTATTGCTTCGTGTTTCCAAACGGAACGAAGGTCTTTTATTTCTTCTAAGGTTCCAAGATTAATCATAAGTATTTACCTTTATTTTTATTCTATACTTGTATAATACCATATTCTATGAATAGTTTAGTAAACATCATTTTGATTTTTTAATGAAATTTAAATAAATATCTCCTAAGGCAATTATTTTTTATAACTTAAAACCACAGGAGGATTTATAAAATGAATAACAGACTTCAACTTCAAAATACCATCAATTATTATTCAGAAGAAAACCAAATAATTCAAAGTTTATTACAAGAAGACTTAGATTTAACAGAAACCAGCATAGAACAATATCAGATAATCCTAAATCAAAACAACGAAACAATAGAAAACATTAAAGAAAAACTAGCTAACTTAAATTAATAAACCTTTTAACCAAACTAAATATAGTTAATTAATAATTAACTGTATTAGTTATAAAGTTCCTCAATCTCAAAATAATAGCCCTTGCAGTACAAATTCTTAAAGCTTATAATTAAGCATAAGGAGTACTGTTGATGGGCAGAAAGATATAACCGAAATAATCTAGGAAGATAATCTATGATAACTCAACGAACAGAAATTCTTAATATAATCAATCAAATTCCAGATGAATTATTAATTGATTTAAAAAACATCTTAAATAATTTTCTTGCTCATAAAAAGCAAGAGAACATTAATTCATTAACAAAAGAACAGTTAGCTTATAGTAATTTACAGAAATTTCGGCGTAAAGGTCTGGCACAGTGCGATTATAAAGAAGAATTGTCAGAAGCACTAGTAAAAAAATATGAAAATATTGATTGATACTAATATATTATTAGATTTCATTATTGGCAGAGAACCTTTTTATGAAAATGCCGATAAAATTTTGAGCTTATGCGTAAATAAAAAAGCAGAAGGTTATTTAGCCGCACATTCAGTTACAAATTTGTATTATATTATAAGAAAATATTTCCAGAATAATGAATGTAGAGAAATCATAAAAAATCTATTAGATTTTCTAGATGTTATTGAAATAGATAAAAATAAAATACTAGAATCTTTAAATGATAATACTTTCAAGGATTTTGAAGACAGACTTCAAGTAGAATGTGCTAAATCTTTAAATATTGACTATTTGATAACTAGAGATTTAAAAGATTATACAAATAGCAAAATAGAATGTGTAGCTCCAGAAGATTTTCTTAATAGATTAGCTTGATAGATTTATTTCACCAGCCTGATGAACAGGTATGTTTGTAGACTAAATTTAAGGTGGTTATGAAAGAATTTGCAATTAATTAAAACAGATAATTTACTAAGCTCATTGTATCGAATTCACTTTCCTGAAAAAGGAAAAGTTATATTGTTTGCTGATTTTGACGGAACTTTTATGCCATTCAGCCACGAATCTGTTTGCACAGACCGTTCTAAGTTTCCCAAAGAAGAATTTAGCCGTTATTTTGGTTTATTTTCTGATTTTTTAAAAAAGAATGAAAATAAGTTAGAAATTATTATTACCACAGGAAGAAATCTGCCAAAATTTATGGCTTTCCTTGAGCACATTCGGAGAAATGACGCTTATATACCGCTTCCTAAGAAAGTTATAGTAAATAACGGCGGTGATATTTATCAATGCAATAATCCTGAAAAGTTTTTTACTTGCGGGTATGCTGAATATAGCAACTATAACCAGGATGCACAAAAGAAACGTGCGGAAATAAAAAAATTAACTGGTTGGGATGGCACAGATATTAAAAATAAAATTATTTCAATTTTAAATTCTTTTAATTTTCAGGTATTAGAAGTTCCTATAAATGAGTTCAGTTCTACTTATGAGGAATTATCTTTAAGTTATTATCTTGATAAATATGGTCTAGACCATGAAACCTCGCATTTTGCTTCTATTCAGGATGACGGTCTTTTGGGGTTTCACATAGCTTTTTGCAAAAATATGAATAATAACGAAAATTACTTAGCTAATCTTTGCCAGGAAATAAATAACGCTTTTGAAAACAGTGTTTCTTATTCCCTTCAATCAACGTTTTATGACTGGCAAGCTGGTTATGGACCATCAATCAGATTATTGCCCCGTATTGACGGAAAGCCTTTAAGCAAGCTTTATGATGTTAAAGAATGTTTGAAAAATGTTATAGAAAATAAAACAGATGATTTGGTTATAGCTGCTGGCGATGATGAAAACGATATGGCTATGCTTCTTCCCGAAAGCTACGCAGATTTAAAAGGCGCAACAACGCCATTTTTAGGAATACAGGTTATTAGCCTATAGTTCTTATCACTTTATTTATTGAATATACACCTAGCAAAGCTTATAATAATTATGAATAATCAGGAATGAACCAACGGAGATAAATCAAATGAAACTAATCGGTGAACTAAAGAAACAAGTAGAACGCACTAATACAAAAGAAGAAGCGAAAGATGTCATTGCAAATGCAGGTATGGAACTGACCGACGACGAGCTTGACAATGTTGTGGGGGGGGCTTTTTCTGTAGGTGGCAACAGCAACTTAAGAGTACCTAACAAGTGTCATTGTGATAACCCCTATGTAGGGAGAAGTGGCAAAGACATGAATGATCATTATTATGAAAAATGTGGCAATTGCGGAGGTTACATAACGTGGCAGGCTGAAAAGCCATAGGCGGTATCATATAATAAAAATTTTGAGTAACAAAAAAGCCGCTTTGTGAGCGGCTTTTTTAATATATTTTGGTCTTCGTTAGACCTCAATTCAATAGCAAGGGATGCTACGAAAGACCATTGGAAAAACTCCGCTGCATCGCCGCCATGGAGATGTTCGGGAAAAAAACTCAAAATAGAAATTCTTTGTCGAATATGTAGGATAAACAACATTCGACAAAGGAGGTCAGCAAACAAATTTGGATTAAAAAACAAATTACATAAGTCCATAACCAGGAGGAACGATAATTAATTTCTTTATTCCTCCAGTAACATTCTCTAGCTCATCGTCAGACAGCAAAAAACCAGCTTCTTTTATTACTTTTTTTGCTTCTTCTTTGCTTTTGGTTTCTTCTACATCTGTTTTCAGCTTGCCAATCAGTTCCATTGTGAGTATCTCCAAAATATTTATGCTTATTTAAAAACATCTTAATTTGGAAAGTGATGTTATTTAATTTAAATATACTCCAAAATAAGAAAAATTTAAAACATAATATGTAATTAATCAATATTACTAAACAAAAACATAAATAAAATCAATAACTGCTTCTATTATTGTTTTCAGAGTTTATTTTAAAAATTGCCCCAATAGTAATTATAAGTCCGATAGACATTAACACTAGTGATATAATGGCTAACACAGGTTTATGTGGTAGCCAAATAAAACCAGTAATTCCTGTAGTTATAGCTAAAGGTAACGAAAATCCAATCATGCAGCCGATTTTTTCTATACTAAAACTAATCATTAAAAGCGAAAAACCTATTGCTAAATAGGCAAATATTCTGACACCCCATATAATTATGGTCATTCCCAAGTCTTTTTGTTTATAAACTTCATCAAAACCAACATTTCCATATACAACTTCATAAACATTATTATATTCTGTCTTGTATGGAACAAGCTCATCACTGCTCTGTTTTGCTAACATTGTAACTTCGCAGACAGGATGCCTTGTAAAAGATATTCTCACATCACCTATTTGGGGATATTTTTCATTATATTTAGACTTTTCTTTTTCAATAGTATTTATTGTATCTTTATTAAAGGAGCCTTCTAACAGCGTATTATTCTCAGGAGCAATAGTATTGCTTGCATTTTCGTTTTTGATTTCTTGTTCTTTTTGAGATTTTAATCCTCTACAAGTGGCTTCAAGATAAATATTATAATAAATATTATTATTCAATATTATTGCGCTGTCAGGCAAGTTTACTGTTGTTTCATCAATATTAATGCTCTCGCCATGTCCTAAATCCTTTAAGTCTTTTGAATTAACTTTAAAAGCACCTACTTTTACTTCTTTGGGGAAAAGAGTTGAACTTTGGTGATACATTACATTTGGATTTTCATGTTCACTTACTCTGTAAAAATGACTCGAATTTATAATATACTCACTCCATCTTTTATCATAAGAATAAGTAGTTTCAGTTCGTTTATGTTTACCTGAACCAGTTTTGTATTTATGTTTTGTTTCTTCCCACTGATACATTTCAACCTTTCTGTTCAGGCTCAAACTATTATCGACCTTTGTATTAAAAACATCATCAGTAAGAATATTTGTTGTGGCGGCATTTCCGTGAATTAAAACTAATTTGCCTTCTTTATCTGGGTCGATAGTATCGGCAGATGCTTCAATATAATTATTCTTTGCAAACTCTTTGGTAAGATAATCTGACAATGCAAAGTCTTCTATAAAATAAAGACCCAAAATAGTAATTGGCAAAAGAATGACGCCAAAAAGAGTGGCAAAGCAGGAAGAAAATGAAAATCCTCGTCTTTGATGATATTTACTCATAAAACAACAGCCTTTAAAATTTCAGTGATTATTAAATATAAATATATAATATACAGAAATAAAAAGACAACTAGGGAAAAGTATTAAAATTTATTTTCTAGATTGCCACGGCGTTTTCAACGCCTCGCAATGACTGTAATTATTAAACCTTAGTTCATAATTATTAGAAAAACTTAAGATTAATACAGACTTTATTGTTTTTTACTATAAGCTTCTAATTATGCCATGAAAGATTTGTTGTGAAACGGAATCATTACTTTTTGGAAGTGTAAAGATATCTCCTTCTTCATCTCCAACTTTCAGGTTCACGTAGAAATCATCCATTTTTGTAACAAGACGGACAGACACTTTCTCTTCTCGCTTTCCAGCCTTTATGTAATCCATAAGTTTTTCTTCTGTAAGAAGTCTATAAGATAACGCTTCTTTATGCTCAATGCCGACTTTATTCAAATCGTCATATACAATCTGAGAAATTTCATTGATTCCCTTTTCATTTAGAACAGTTTCAAAATGCATGATTTCAATTTGATGTTTAAGTTCCGTTCTCAACAAAATAGCACAGATAACAATTATAATACTTATAATAGCAAAAGCTAGAAAGACATATTCAAGAGAATAGGTCTTTAAAATAATTACAACAATCAAGTTCATTAGAATACTGACCAAAGACTGACCAGCATTCAGAAAAACCAACATACTTTGCTGTCTTTTTTTGCTGTTTGTATCAACCGCAGTCATTCGCAAAAAAGTGCGTAGTGGATCCCAAATAACCCCTCTTACTATGACATAAGCAATAGCAGCTATAATAATCGGAAAAAATGTTTTACTAAAAAGTAAGCCACTAATTCCCACTAAGGAAAAACCAATCAACAGTGTAATAGAAGCAATCAAAACAGTTTTATCTTTCAATCTATCTAATATTTTTGGGAGCAAAAGATTTGAACCAAGTCTCATCATACGGGTTACCCATATGATTGCCCCATAGATAAGGATTGTATTCTGTTCCGAGAAAACTTCTCCTAGTCGATTTCCAAGAAACACCTCTGTATTACTGGTAAATACAGCTCCTGCACAAAAAAATAGGCAAAAAACTATGAGTAGTAGCTTAAGACCTTTTCCTATTTTTACAAAAGTTTTTTTCTCTTCTTTCGGTGGAGGTAATAATCTACTCTGTTCACTAAAGTCAGAAATGAAAAAGGATAATATGGCTATTACTCCACATGTAATGATACAGAGAGCAGAAGGAATGTATCTGTTGACCGAAAACAAAACAGGAATTAGAAGAGCAGCAATCATGGAAATTGCTGAAAAAAATGTGTTCCCTTTTGAGAATAGCTTTGCATAGTCCTCTTTTTCACCAAGCAATACTAGATTATTCCGTGCACTTGCTCCTGCCATTGACTGGAAATTTCCTGCACTTACAAAAAAGATCATTCCAATAGTAATAAGAGGCAGTGTCTGTCCGATTGTAATAAGCAAAATGCCAATCAACGGCATGATTCCACCTATTACAATGGAACGACTGTTCCCAAGTTTTCGTATGACCCTGTAAGAAGGATATTCCAATATAAAATCCACAATATTGGTAATAAGGATTATTGTTGCAATCTGGGCAGGGGAAAAACCTTTTACCTGGGTTAAGAATAGTGTTTGTATCACACTGAAAAATAGAAGATCTCCGCTTGTTGCCTCATAATAAGGATACAATTTTAATGCAAGTTTTATCTTGTTATTTTGTTGCAAATCGCTCATGCTTCTTTATTAACTGCATCCTTTCCATATTGAATGGCTAATTCAATTAATCCAGCAAATCCTTTTTTCTTGATCAGCGACCTCACAGCCCCACTTTTTGTTGCATTAATCTTTTCTTGTTCTATGTAGTATTCGATTTTGTTATCAAAACCAAGATCTAATTTTCTGTTCACTTCAGCACATTTCAAAAGGATATCTTTCGAGTTTACTGGTATCTTGTCAATAACCATGCACATAAAAAGCATCGCTGTTGCCAATGTTATTTCATTAAGCGAGATGCCACAAACATCAAAAGGATCAATATCACAGAGACGGAATTCAAGCCTTTCGATACCATGCTGCGCGATTCCTTCGTCAAAATTTTCTTTATCTTTGCTTTTTATACGTATTGCAGATAATCTCTCATATGACAAAGTCTGTTTTAAGGATTGTATATAAGCCTCCTTGCTGCTGTAATCAAGTTTTTTCGCTTTTTCATTACGAAATCCTTGCGGACTATTTCTTAACGAGTTCTCTTCAGTGATTTTACCTTCAAAATCAGTTGGCGATGCATCGAAAAAATAACGAAGTGCTTTTTCATGTTTTAAAATATTTCTTGCACATTTCAAATAAGCTTCATCTTTATTCTCTGGAACATTTGGGTATATCTGTCGGATTTTTCTGAGTATTTCATTGCTAATAGAAAAATTCACGTGAATTCCAGCTAGACAATTTCGCTTAATTCCATATACTTTTGTAATCAATCGCTCATGCTCTTCCATATCTGGTTTTCCAGGGTATTTGTTATAGAAAAAATCGGATTCTTCTGGTGTTTTGTATGGTATGGTGTAGGGCCAAAGAAGTTCACTTTTTTTATATAGAACTTCAAGTGCCAAAGTGGTCACCTTTAAAAGTTCTTTATAGCAGTTTTCAGGATTGGACTGTGGATGAGTTCGCAATTCCAGCATTGCTTCACCAAAATCTGTTCCAATTAGGGGATTCTCCAATTTATCGCCAAACTCTTGGGGATGAAGCGTATTTGCCATTTTCCCATTAAAATCAATGCGAAACCCTTCACGTTCTATGCCAATCAAATAGCTCATCTAACCTTTCCTCCAACGCATTGATTTCTTTGAGATCTTTTTCAATAGTCCTACAATCTGGAGCAGTAAGATAAATTATTCCTCCATTTGAATCCAAATCCGTAGTCTTCGGGTAAACAGAGTTTTCGCCGTTCTCAATCGCATAATTAAAACTATCAAGTTTTGAGAGACGCTCAGTGATTTTTACCTTTTCAACAAAAATCGGTTCTTCTAGACAGATTTGCTTTACAGCAGCAGGTTGTTTAAGATGCATACGCTCTGGATATCGGTCAAAGAACTGCTCGGGACTCATAAGATAGGAATCCAAAGATACTGCCGTTTCGTGGTTTTCCATTACTTTGTCCTGAAAACTGTATTTTTGGAATGCTCCAGCCGGACGTGCATTGGTCTCAATCAAGACAGGACCTTTGTCGTCTATCATAAATTCACTGTGAACAGCACCATACTTAACTTTCAGACAAGACAGAACTTTAAAGCAGTAATCGACCAGCTCTTTTACAGAATCATCGTCTGTAGAGAAATAGAAATCAGTGTCATAAATTTTACCAAATCCTTCACAGATTCGTTTTTTGTATTTCATCCCAAATAGTGCAACATGTTTGCCATCGCAGGAAACAGTATCAACAACATATTCCTCTCCATTTATGTATTGTTGTATGATTATTTTCTCTTTTTTATTATTGCGTTTTTTTACAAATTTATCATTTATGCGAAATGCCTTTCTTACCTCATGTTCTGATCCGCAAATAAAAACGTTCTTAGTGGCGGCAGCCTGAGTAGGCTTAATCACAACCTTTTTCCCTTGTTCCTTTCTATAAAAATCAACAGCTTCTTCTTCTGTGTTTACTATAAGACTTTTAATATGTCTGATTCCTGCTGACTTCAGAGTGTTCTGGGTGACAAATTTATCGCGAAGGTTCCAAAGTATAGAAAGAGGATTGCTTTTTAATCCTAAATCTGAAGAAAGACGCAATGAAAGCTCTAATCCAGGATCAGAACCTGGAAGAATCAATAGTGGAGAAAGTTCTCTTATAATATTTAAGGTTTCTTCATACTGCTTGTTTGCCATAAGTATAAGTGGACAAGAATCACCGTTAAATGCATATGCTTTATCATTTATTTTTCTAATCTCTTTCTGTTCTTCTATTGGTGCGTAACACTCCAATAGAACAGGTTCATATCCACGTTCACGAATATCATGGATATAATTGACCGATGAAGAATAGCACTCCACAATAACTATCTTTTGCTTATTCTGTTGTGTTTTCATCTAAGCACCTTATAACTCACATAAGAATTACAATGGTTTTATATCCATTCTGGTGACAAACATATTATGATCGCCTCTTAAGTATAATTTATCTTTACTCATGCCAATAAAATTTTTACCAAAAATATCATAAACAGAACCTTTCATTACAAACTTTGGAAGTCTACCTAAAAGTTTTTTACCATCTGTTAAATATGAAAGTTGTACTGATGTTGCGAAATTTCCATCTGGCGTAAAACCTCCTCCAGATGCCCAATATACCAATATTCCAATTTGACCATTCAGAAGTTCTTTTATAGTTTTTTCGCCTGGTTGAATTTCGATGTCTGCTCTTCCAAGAGTTGGAACAGAGTCATAATCTCCGCAACCACAGCCTGTATTTTCGTAACCGTATAATTTTGAAGTTCGTTTGTCTGAAAACGGTCTAATAATAACTCCGTCTTTAATTAAACAGGAAAGATTTTCAGGTGTAATCACACCTTCCATGTCAAAATTACTTCTAAAAGATTCTATAGGGTTGTTATTTATTTTTAAGCTGAAATTTTTAGAGAAAATTTCTTTCCCTAATTGATGATGAAATAATGAAGAGCCTGTTCCAAAAACATCTGCTCTTAATTCAGTATTAAATATTTGGGTTACTAAATAATCGTCAAGAACCAAAGGCAATGGTTCCTTGGGTAATGTAAGCGACTTGGAATGTGCAGTCATAAGCTCTGTAATGGCTTCTAAAATTCTTTCTGTGTCTAAATCTCTAAGAAATGCAAGAAAGTATGCGTTATTGTCTTCTGAAGATTTTTTTTCTTTCATAAACAATGAACTAAGTATATATTTATCTGAATAACTCAAATCCATTCCGAGTTCATTTTCCATCGAATAGTCTGATTGACGTAGATAAACTTTATTACTGACAATATAATCAGGATGTAAACGAGATAATTCCTTGAGAATATTTTCAATTTTACCATAGAATTCTCTATTGCTAATCTTACAACTATCTATCTTAGTATGAGATTCTAAGTTTTTAGTTTGCTCAACCGGATAATCTATTTGATATTCAAGATTTTGTTCAGCTTTTTTATATAATTCATTTATATCGGTTTCTCCAATGCATCCTGAAATGCCTATCTTTCCATCTTTATATATTCTGCAGGCAGTTCTAGTTGAGTTTTTGGTATATATAGACTTAATTTTGTTTGAAAGTATTGTCAAAGTTAGTTCTTGACTTTGTTCTGTTACTTTTTCTTTCATATTTTTTTTCTCACTTTACTGAACATTAATCTTTCTTATTCTTATATAAGGGCCACCATGTCCAACAGGTAGCGGAAATTGCCCTTGTTTACCGCAGCCTCCGCCCACAGATTCATCTATTTCTATTTGATTTGAAACAGCATCTATTTCGTTTAGAGTTTTCATTACATTTCCGGTTATTACTGAAAATTTAACAGGCTTAGTTATTTTGCCGTTTTCAATCAAGTAGGCCATAGAAGGTGCTATTGTAAATGTTGATGCACCAGTGCCGTGTTTGCATGTGTCTATATAAATACCATATTTGACACCTTCTATTAGTTCTTCTTTGGTCATATCAGGGTCTTTATCAATATATGTACAGGTCATTCTGACTATTGGTATATTTTCAAAATCAAGTGCTCTTGCATTACCTGTAACTTCTTCGTTCAATGTCGCGGCAGTTTCAGCATTATGCAAACGGCCTTTTAAAATACCTTTTTCTATAAGAGTAGTTTTGCAGGCTCGATTCCCTTCATCATCAAAGGGAGTATAACCACTGCCAACTATATTTCCATCGTCATAGATGCTTAATTTTTCAGAACCAACTCTTTTTCCTATTTCCCATTCTTTAATCATTTCTTCATCGCCAAGCATATCATCAGCTTCGCTTTTATGCCCGAAGCTTTCATGAGCAAAAACGCCAGTAACATCTGGTGACAGAACAACTGTGTAATCTCCGCCTGGTATTGTCTGGGCATTCTTATAGAAGTTTCTGGCTTTTTCAATGTGTTCCTTTACATGATTTTGCTTCTTTTTCAAATTTTCAAAACAGGGTGAAGCTTCTTGGCAAAATTCCATGAAACTTTCCAAACCGCTGCCAAATCTGAAAGCTATTGAAATTCCTGATTGTTGAGTGTCAAATTTAATATTACAGCCTATACTTGATAAAAATTCCTTAACTGTATTGAAATCAAAATAAGAAACTTTCCAATAGTTTATTTCTGGGTCTGTTTCAACAATTTTACAATATTCCTTAGTTGTAACCAGTTTATCATGCAAAGAAATATTTTTAAGACTATTCTTTTCAAAGCGGCAATGGTCACCAGTATTTTTTTGAAATTTTAAAACAACTGGGTGGTTGTTTATATCTGGATTTGGTGTTGCAAAAGAAGCTAAATTAGCTAATTCTTTATCGATAGATTTTAAATCTGTTGTGGAAGTATAATACCATTTTTCCCCGTCAAACAGTCTAATAAACGCGCCAGTATTAGTAGACTCCTTTATTTCTTCTAAGCGCCCGTCTTTTATTCTAATAAGTGAGCTATAATTATGCTCAATTCTTACATCCGAATAAAAATTTTTTGGAAAACTAAACATTCTTTTCTCTACTTTCAATTATCTCTGATTTGCTTCTGTTTATTATCCCTATTTCAAAGTCGGAAACGGCGGCAGTATAGTCTAGGCTTGGATTAAGTGTTATTGTGTAAATCATAATTAGATATTTGTTCTATGATTTGGGTTTGAAGCAAGATAATGATTTAACGCTCGTTAAAACTTATTAGTCAATCATCAAAATTAACCCATATACACACCGCAATAAGTGCATACTATTCTGCCGTTTTGGTTTTCAAAACAATGAGTATTGTTGGGACTCCATTCGCAGAAATCGTAGTTATAATCGTCACATCCACCAGCTACTTTGTCTAGTTCTTCGTCAGTCAGCTCCATACCTGCTTTTTCGATGACTTCCTTAGCTTCTTCTTTGTTTGTGGTTTCTTCAACCTGCTTCTTAAGATTACCTACTAGTTTCATTTTTTGCTCTCCTCTATGTCTTAATAATCATTATAAACTTACTGAGTTTCGGATTCAATAATTATAGGGAATAAATCATGGCAAACGCAAACTTTTTCTTCTATTAATCAGTGTTGTGTTAATTCGTCATTACGAGAGGATGTGTGAAAACTTGAAATTTGCTGTAAAATTGGTATTGCTTTTTTTGTAGTCTGCACATTGTCATAATCGTATAGCTTTCAGAGCAAGCTCATACGCTATACTTTTTACAAGTTGACCATAAAGATTAGAATGATTTAATATGATTTTAATAACTATACGCCAATTAAATTAATAAACAACAATAATTTAGGTTAAAAAAATAAACTCAATAAAACCAAATTGCTAAAGCAAGGTAGGATGCAAAAGTTAATTATAGGAGAAATTAGATTGGTATAATGTCTAACTATAAACCTCCCTTTCATATAACAGAAAAAATGACCTTATTGATTGCAGAAATCAGCGAACAAATAGGTCGCATAACTATTTTGCAAGAAAAAAGTATCAGCCCACATTTACGACGTGAAAACAGAATCCGCACTATTCACTCATCTTTAGCAATCGAGCATAATTCTCTTTCATTAGAGCAAGTTACAGCAATCATAGATGGAAAACGTATTTTAGGCAATCCATCAGAGATAAAAGAAGTACAAAATGCTTACGAAGCTTATGAACTTATGTTGAAGTTAAACCCTTTATCTGTTAAAGACCTTCTTAAGGCTCATAAATTAATGATGGAAGGACTAGTAAAAGAAAATGGCAAGTTTCGCTCAGGTGGGGTTGGAGTGTTTGAAGGGAATAAATTAATCCATATGGCACCACCTGCTGAATTTGTTTCAGAGCATATAAAGAATCTTATTGAATGGTATAAAAAATCCGAATATCATCCTTTAATCAAAAGTGCTGTTTTTCATTATGAATTTGAATTTATACACCCATTTTTTGATGGGAATGGGCGTATTGGTAGAATGTGGCATAGTCTGTTGCTTGGCAAATGGAAAGATTTATTTTTCTGGCTTCCAATAGAAGAATTAATCCAATCTCGTCAAAAAGAATATTACGAAACTCTTGGAGTAGCAGATACTCAGTCAGATAGTGCTGGTTTTGTAGAATTAATGCTAGAAATAATAAGAGATAGCTTAGAAAAGATTGAAGTGGTTGGAAACAAAACCGACCAAGTTGGCGACCAAGTAACCGACCAAGATAAATCACCTGTTGAACGATTACTTATATCTCTTGGCAACAATGCTCTGTCTGCTACAGAACTTATGAAACTACTTGGTCTATCTCACAAGCCGACTTTCCGTAAAAATTATTTAACTCCTGCTTTAGAGCAAAGACTTATTGAAAGGACTGTTCCTGATAAGCCTAACAGCAAAAATCAGAAGTATAGGAAAAAGCCAAGCAAAGCTTATAATAATTAAAAATAACCAAGAACGAACCAAAGGAGAAAAACCAAATGAAACTAGTAGGCGAATTAAAAAAACAAGTTGAAGAAACCAAAAATAAAGAAGAAGCTAAAGAAATCCTGGAAAAAGCAGGTATGGAGTTGAGTGACGAAGAACTGGATCAAGTTGTAGGTGGTATGAAGATTGTAATAACAAAATCACCTAAATTTTTCTCTACTTTGTTGGAAAAATTTAAGAAAATATTTGGTTAATAGCATATACTCACGTTAACGATAGTAAAAACCAAATTAATTACAATTGGAAAATTTGGGTAACAAAAAAGCCGCTTTGTGAGCGGCTTTTTTAATATTTTTTGGTCTTCGTCGGACCTTAATTCAATAGCAATGGATGCTATGTAATAAAAGTCTAAAACGCTCTATAGAAGTCGATTACGTATTTATTTTATTTATTTCTTCCCAATTTTCTACCCAAGTCATAAAAATGTAAAGAAATGTTAAGATAAGAAATTATTAACCGTTAATAATTTCCCAGTGACCACTATACCCACTGCCAACATATTTAATATTTGGTATATTTTTAATATAACGTTTTATGGTTCTAAGACCTAAACCAAATTCCTTAGCTAATTCTGCTAATTTTATTTTGGGATTATTTTTTATTTTGTTTATTATTTCACTGGTTATATTATCATTTTCTTGAGTGCCATCTTGAGTGCCACCTTGAGTGCCATCTTGCACCGAAACTTGCACCGTATCTTGTCTTCCTTGAGTGCCAACTTGTCTTCCTTGGTGGACATTTTGAGTGCCATCTTGCACCGTAACTTGCACCGCGTCTTGTCTTTCTTCTTGAGTGCCATTTAGTTCAGGAATGCCATAATTCAGATTATACAAAGTTAAAGTGAAAGAACCAAACCCAGAGTTGAACGAGGGTCTAAGCTCTTCCTTAAAATTATTCTGATTCTTGTAATCTGTCAGTATTTTCTTGAAGCCGCTGCCTCGGCGATCCATATATTTCAGACGGTTAAATATGTCAGCAAGCACTGGATTTCTACGCTTAGAAGGAACATTCATAAGATCTAAATCCTGGACTCTGCTTCCATCAAACATTCCACCAGGAGAGTATATTTCAAGCCTGTCATCAAACATATCTATATGAACTTCGCTGCCTATTTCCAAATAATCTCTATGAATGATTGCATTAACAATTCCTTCTAGAACAGCAGTTTCTGGATATTCAGGATATTCTACTCTGCCATCACCTGTTTTTCTCCAAGCCTTTTTGGAATTTCTTCTTACAAAACCTAGGCTTTCCTGTAAGAGAGTTATAAGACTCCCAGAATATTCTTCATCATCTATAGCGTCTATAAGTCCACCAGCCTTATCTAATCCATTCCATCTTGTGCAGAATACTCTTGAGTGTTTTATTGGTGATTCATCAGCAAGTAAAGCACCAGCATTTGTAAGGCTGCCATTTAAATCTATGATTCCAAAAGATTCATAATCTGTATCTTCAAAGCTGTTTGTAGTTCTCTGTTTATAAACAGATTTCAATTTAGTGAAAGCCAGATTGCTAAAACTATAGCTGGAAGGTAAGCTATCATAAGATTTGTTGCTTCCCTTCATTACCAGCTCCTTCAATTTGGCTGGGGTTACTGGAACACTTTCATTTCCAACCCGCATAAAAGTTAGTAGGGCACCGTGGTCTTCATAATAATATGGAGTTTCGTTACCTGCTTGAACATCTAATATTAGTATAGTCTTGTTGTCTTCTGTGGTATAGAACCTCATATTTATATTGGGAATGGGGTTCATGTGAGTTTTAATTATTTCGCTTATTACTTCACTATCACGTTTTGCATTTTCAAGACCTACAACATCACCATTGTCTGCTATTCCAAAAATAAGAGAACCGCCTATACCGTTGGCAAAAGCACTTATGCTTTTACACCAACTTTTAGGCTTGCGTTCCTCAAGCATCACTTTTTTATCGTATTCTGTTGTTTCACCTATTAATGCAGCAATATCCAAATCTTTCATAGATTTAATTATAAACTCTATATGAAAGCATTTCAAGATATTAACAAGTAACTGCTAGATTAAGCATATTCAAAGAATTTGCACACATTGTGTGCAAAATTAAAATATACAAAACCATTTTAAATAACGGCAAACTATTGCTAGGTAAAAAATAATGGAACTTACCAGGCAGACATCTATTGTCTGCCTGTCTGGTTTTCATACTGATTACTTGTCGTTATTGGTCTTTTCAAGTATTTGTATTAATCCTGACTATATTCTAAAAAACATGTTCTAGAGCATAAAAATCATCTGATTTTGCAGGAATCAGTGGTTTTTACGCGGTGGTTTCTTGGTTTCTGGATTACCGATGGCATTCTGGATAAGCTCTGCCACGAGTCGAGTTCATCTACAACCCCAAGTAAGTCTTGTTTTAGTTCGCACTCCCAAACAACCAAGACATGCCAGCCGGCATTAATAAGCTCTTCAGATTGATGTTTGTCTCTCTGAATGTTTCTGTTGAATTTTTCTTCCCAATAGTCTCTTCTTGTCTTTGGGGTAGAGGCATAACGACAGCCTTGATGCCTGTGCCAGAAGCAGCCATGTATAAAGATAACTGTATTATACTTAGGGAGCACTATGTCAGGCTTCCCAATCATTTTGCTGACAGTTTTCCTGAATCTGAAACCTCTGGCAAACAAAGACTTACGAAGCTTTACCTCAATAGAAGTATCCTTCCCTCTTATGTGGCTCATATTGAGGTGTCGCTGTTCTTTTGTTAAAACGTCAGTCATCTTATACTCTTAAAAATTGGCTAATAGCAGGATTGAATATATATTACCACAACCAGCGAAAATAACTCAAATCTAAGGCACAGTGGTTTAATTCATTGCCAGCAACAATTACTTCCTAACCTCTTGCAGTACAAATTCCTAAAGCTTATAATTAAGCATAAGGAGTACACTTGATGGGACAAAAAGACATAGCTGAAAAGACTCTTGAGGCATATAATGATGTCTTTGCGGATATTGTTAATGGGTTTGTGTTCAAAGGCAAGAAGGTAGTTAAAGAAACTGACCTGACCGATGAATCAAATCTGTCTACATTTAGGAAATACAAGAAAATACACCAGCAGGAACGAGATGTTTCTAAAATCTGGAAGAAAAATAATATCAGGATTGCTTTGTGGGGTATAGAAAACCAAACAAAGCCGGATCCATATATGCCTTTAAGAGTGATAGCCTACGATGGAGCTTCATATAAAAGGCAGTTAGTGGATATTAAGAAATCTGAAAAATCTAAAAATAAAATTAAGATTCAACCCTATCCTGTGATTACATTCGTTCTCTGTCTTGATGGTAAGCCGTGGAATACGAACAAAAGCTTACTGGAAACAATAAAGGTTGTCCCAGAGCTAAAGCCCTTCGTTAACGACTATAGCCTAAATCTAATCGAAGTAATAGGGCTGTCAGACAGCGAAGTGAAATGCTTTAAAAGCGATTTCAGGTCTCTGATAGAATTTATTAAAAAGAGAAAAGATGTTACATACAAGGTCACTTCCAGAAAGCTTGATCATCCATATGAGTTTGCCCAGCTCATATATGCTTTGACCAACGATGAAAGGTCTCTTGAAATAGTCGATGAACTTATTGATGAAAATGAAGAAAGAGGTGGAGTAGATATGTGCGATTTTTATGATAAACTTGAAGCAAAAGGTTTTGAAAAAGGAAAAGTATCAACATTAGCAGAATTAGTTAAAGATGGAATACTAACTTTGAAACAAGCTGCTGAAAGAATGGGTATGTCTGTAGCTAAGTTTAAAGCTGCTATGAAAGAACTAGCAGCTAATTAATAATAAATAAAAGTTATAAATTACTAGTAAAAATTTTGATTGTGGCTCAATGATGGTATTGTACATTGATAATTTTTGCGTGAAATCATAATACCTCACTTTTGACCGAAGTAGATAGAATGGGTTTGTACATGATATGCATTCTAAGCCATTTTTGAGATTCATTGGAATGTGTCTATAGGTTAAATATCTACAATAGAAGCTTCTTCCAAACTAATCATATAAATAACTATTTTCTATCGAAGTGTGATGTCATATTGTCTGATTAGACTTTGAGATAATCCTTCGGAAGAACGGAAACCGCTGAAGGTGCCAGTAATACAGATAAACCGTAATTATAGATAGTGATTTGTTGTTTTTATAATTAGATTTGCACAGAGAACACAATAGTCTTTGTGCAGGCAAAACCCTGATCAGTAAAAGATATTGAGATAATTGCACAAAAAAGAGAAAAATACATATATATAATATACGTGATAAAGCTAGTGAGAAGCTGTCTTGATGATTCTTTGTTATAGATATAGACATATATATTCCTTATTTATGTGCAGATAGTTATCAAATGTAGTATTAATGAGGGTTTTAACTGCACAAAACTGCTTGTGCAGTAATGTGCAGTTTGTGTAACTAGAAGATTTTAAAAGGGAACTGCGTCTTCTTCATCATCTTCTAAGGGATCATCAACTTCTAAAGATAAGTTATTCTTTGTTTCATCATTGGTTTGTCCAAAATGACCAACAGCTTTCATGGCTTCTTGGTTTAAGTATATAACCCTTGGTCTACCGCCGAACAAAGTTTGTTGGGAAGTGAATCCTTCCCCGATATATTTAAGATATCCTTTTTGTTTCCATTCTTTAAAAACAGAGTCTGGTTCAAACTTTGCATCTTTGAGAATATCCTTTATAAAAGAATCAATTATTATTAAGCTGTCTTCGCCAATAATGCCTATTTTTGCTTGACCCTTCTGAATAATTCTATGTGAACGTATTATTTTTTCTTCATTTTTATTTATGCATACCGGCACATAGCTACAGTCTGCACCTTGGCTGTTACAATACTGATCCATATTAGCAATAGAATAGTTATAGATATAGCTAAGAGCCTTGTTCCCTTCAGAATCATCAACAGCCTGTTTTAAAGCACAATCAACCAGAGTTGTCTTAACATCATCATGGGGGAGATTATTCTTAAGATATTATCTAAAGCCGTTCCATCAAATTTTTCAGTGTCTTTTTTTAGTATTTTCTGTAAATTATTACATCCATCATCTTTACAACCTTCTTTTGCTCTATTAATAATATTACATTCATTTAAATAAGGTATAAGAAATTCTTTTATTTTAAGATACACAGGATGGGGGTAAAGAAAGCTTCCGTGGCATAGTTGACTCCTTATCTTTGGCGTAACTCATCTAAGTAATCAGCCCATCTATCCATCATTTCTGTGCGTTCTTTCAGATGAGTTGTTCTATTGTAAGCCCTGCTCAATGGGTCACGGACTACATGAGCTAGCTGATGGTCTATTAAGGTATAATCATAGCCTAATTGTTCCTCCAGCATTGTTCTGGCTACTGCGCGCCAGCCGTGGCCACACATAGTATCTTTATCTATTCCTAGAGTTCTGAATGCGCTAAGAACTGCATTATCACTCATGGGCCTGAGTTTACTTCTTCCATTTGGAAAGACATATTCAGAATCTCCTGTTAAAGGGCGTAGGTCCTCTAAAATTTTTACTACTTGGGGAGACAACGGAACTATGTGTTGGGCCACACCTGTGCGACGTGTCTTGGAGACAACAAAGCGCCATTCAGGTTTCTCCCCAAAATTAATATCAGCCCATTTCATTGTTCTTAATTCACCTGGTCTAACAAAGGTATATGCTCCTATTTTTAGGGCGGCGGCTACAACAGGAGAACCTTGATACCCGAATATTATTTTTAATAAATTAGCCAGTTCACTTGCTTCCGTTACCGCTGCCCGGTGTTCACTTACAATAGGTTTTAATGAACCCACAAGCATAGAAGCAGGATCATTTTCTGCACGACCAGTCTGGCAGGCAAATTTAAAAATGTTGGAACAACGTCCTAGAACACGATGAGCAGTCTCCACGGCACCACGTTCTTCTATTTTTCTTAATATTGGTAATATGTCTATCCCCTTTATGTCTGTAATAGGTTTATTACCTAGGTATGGAAAAATATCTTTTTCTAGTGAACTCACAACTTTATTCCTATGAGATGTTGTCCATCTAGATTCTTCCTTCGCAATCCATTCTCTGCCTACTACTTCAAAAGTATTGGCATTCTTTATTTCTTCAGCAGCTCTTTGTTTTTCTACGTATTCAGCTAAATCTATCCCAGAGCGTTTAAGATTGTTATATTCTCTAGCTTTATCTCTTGCTTGCTGTTGTGAGATTGCAGGATAAGACCCTATGGATAATATTTTTTCTACACCCTTATTGCTGTATCTGTACCACCAAGATTTATTATTATTTTTATCTATGTAAAGATATAGATTTTTTTCATCGCTATATTTGTTATATTTGCTGGTACCTTTATGTTTCAAACTCTTTACCTGACTGGCAGACAGCATAAACTTGTGAACCTCGAATCTTATTTTTTAGCTGTCTTCACAATATCACTTCACAACTTTTTTGTAAATCCAAGGTAATTTAGGGTAATCCAACAGGTATATTGGGTAACAAAAAAGCCGCTTTGTGAGCGGCTTTTTTAATATTTTTTGGTCTTCGTCGGACCTTAATTCAATAGCAAATGAGTTAAGATTCAAAAATATCAAAAGTTTAATTATCTTATTCTACTGCACTTTATAGCCTCGTGGTGGAGTTTTATTATCTCGCCTATGTTTTTGTCGAAGTGAAACATTATCGTTTTTGCTAATGTCGATTATTGATTTTATTATTCGTCATCATCCTTATGCAATTTATATATTGTTTTTAATTGACTGAAGTTAATTAGAATTCCACATTTAATTAATAGATTTTTCCTTTTTTTAACTATGTTTTTTATTAAATCAGATTCTTTATTAAATAATTCTTTTTTTCCTGATTTTTTGTTTTGATTATCTTCTTCTGAATTAATCTTTATCTCATTCTTTTTTATTTCATCATATAAAAAGCACATGAAAACATAATTGTTCCAAAAGTTAGTTAAAGAATTTCCTTCTTTCCATTCAATTAGTTTATTTTGTTTCTCTATTAATGTAGGTTTGAATCCAGTTTTAATATCAAGATATTCAATAAAATAATCTAAATGTTTTTCTGAAAATACGCATAAGTATTTATCTCATGGTTCAATTATATTATTGACTGCTGTAAAACATGCTTAAAAAGGCGTTATTCTATATTCTCAAAAATTATTTAAGATTTTTTATTATCGGAAATAAAACTTATAAAGTTTTTCCCTAAATCGGTTGTTCTAGATTCAAAAACCCCACTGGCTGTCATCATAGTATATATATTATCAGTATTGATTAGGTAATCAGAATGCAAATCTTTAATAATAAGATTAATTAAGCTTTCTTTTTCCATTATTTCTGGATATACTTTTTTTAAGATCTGCGAAATACTCGTAGTAACATAACACACTGGGCCTTTTTCGTTTGAATAATACTTTTTGGGGTTATCAAGAAAAGCTAATATTTTCAAATGCAATTCTGTATATTTGTCAATGAGATTAAGATAAATAAGCAAAATACTTTCATCAATTTGAACCTTAGCCGAATTGGTAACAGCATTAGCTAGGCATAATCTTTTTTCTTTTTTTGTTGTTTTCATCGCTGAGTTTGTCGCTTGCATTATTGTAGTAACAAAAGATTCATTTTTACTTAAATCTTCCATTTGCATCTCCAATTTAGACAAACGATATTCGATTAGGTCACTCCACTCATTAAAGCGTTTTTTTAATTCATTAGATTTAATGGCTTCATACAAAGCAATAAAAAACGGACCTACGATGTTAAAACCGCTCAAAGATGTTTTTATAACTATATCTTTACAATCTTCTTCATTCATTAGATTTTACCTCTAGAAACAACAAAAATAACAAAATCGGTTAAATCAGTATTGGTTAATATTGAAAAATGTTTTACGCTATTTTGTATCTAGTATAAACATACTCGTAAATCTGTTGACGATAAGTTGAAATAACCACTTCATCATAACATTCGGGCAATTCTGTCCAAAGAGTATTTCTGATTATGTTATCGATTTCTGCTTTGGTTTCCTGTTTGTCTGTCCAATGGTCTAATTCGGCAATTCTCGCTTTGATTTGTTTGAGAAGTGAAACAGCAACTTCTTTGATTTTCTTTATGTCGTTCTTGCTAAGGTCTTTTCTGAAAAGCAAATCATAAATAGAAAGCTCTTCGTCATTAGAGAAACCCTCTCGGACATATCTCTGTTCTTCCTTGCTCAAATCAGCAGATAAATTCATCAGCTCCATAAAAGTTTTTTCAATCGTGGCTCTGTCTTGTTCAGAGTTATAATCTTCGATAATCTTCTGGTAACGCTCATAATAATTTATACGATTAGGGTTAGAAAACATCAGAGAGTTAAGTTTTATCTGTATTGCCTCTTCTAAATCCTTCATTACCAGATTCTTTTTATGAACTTTCGCAAATTCTTTGCGTAATATATCGAAATCAATAGCACTAATATCAAAGCGTGTGGGTTCGTTAACAACCATTGATCTATCTTGAATTTCCACATATTCACTTATGATAGAATTTATTTCTACCATCAAATCAGTAATATCAGTATGTTTTCGCTTTTTCTGAAGTTCAGAGGAAATAGCTTTTATAGCCTCATATTCTTTACGGGTGTGTTCGTCTATTTCGTTTTTCTCTACATATTTCATCAGTCTGTAAAGCTCTGAAGAATAGGTTGTAAAGGTTTTCTTGTCTTCTATAGTCTCACATGCTGCATTAGCAGCAGATTTAAGGGAAAATAGTTTGTCAAAACCAATTTCATTAACAAGTGTTTCTAAGTCAAAATTCTTTTCAGCCAAGAAATCCTTGGCTTTTCCTATAGTTTCTAATATTCTAGCTATTAGTTTTTCTTTGTCTATGGTCGGGTCTACACCGCCGTTTCCACTTTTATTTGCTGTGTAATCAGCAAGAGCCTTTCTAAGAGCTTTTACTATTCCAACATAATCTACGATAAGACCGTTGCTTTTACCTTCGTTTACACGATTTGCACGAGCTATTGTCTGCATTAATGTATGAGCTTTCAAAGGTTTATCAAGATACATGCAGGAAAGGCTTTTTACATCAAAGCCTGTAAGCCACATAGCACATACAAATACCACACGAAGCGGATTATTGGAATCTTTGTATTCCTTATCCAGTTCTCGTTTTTCCATTTTTTCTCTATGGGGTTTAATTTCCAGATTCCATTTTTTGAATGTCTGAATTTCATTCTGCTCCTGGCTTATTACAACAGCCATTTCGGTTTCACGCATCCACTTCAACTTGCGTTCTAATTCTAATGCTTCTTGTTGTGTTGCATTTTTAATTAGTTTTTCTAATAACTCGATTTCGTCTTGCCAATACTCTTGAACATAGTTATACATACGAACACAAGTTACTTTATTCAAGCAGACAAACATAGCTTTGCCACTTGTCCATAAATCTGAATAATGTTTTGCGAAATCTTTAGCAATAGACCTTAATCTGGATTCGGCGGTAAGTAGGTGAATTTCTTTTGCAAATTCTGCTTCCAGCTTTTCTTGCTTATCAACGTTTATATCTGCATTTTCGATAGCATCAAGAATTTTATCTGTTATTTCTGGATTATTAAGTTTCAGAATCTTTTCTCCACGATTTTCGTAGTAAAGAGGAACTGTAGCACCGTCTTCAACAGCTCTTTTAAAATCATAAATTGAAACATAACCGCCAAATGTGCGTGCTGTAATGTTATCACTACTAAGCAGGGGTGTTCCTGTAAAACCTATACGCGCAGCAGTTGGAAGGAGTTTCATCATATTTTCTGCAAAAGTCCCATACTGACTGCGATGTGCTTCGTCTGACATAATGACAATATCGTGGTCAGGAATGATTGGTGTAACCTCTGATTTTTTGAACTTTTGAATCAGAGTAAAAATAAAGCTGTGATTGCCGTGCAGTTTATTTATAAGATCTTCGCTACTTGTAGCTATAAACTGTGTTGCTTTTGTCTTGCCAAGCAAACCGCAGTTTTCAAAGGTATCACTTATTTGGGAATTAAGCTCTTCTCGGTCGGTTAATATAACGAAAGTAGGTGAACCTTCAAATTTTCTGCGTATTTTCTGAGCAAGAAAAGCCATTGAAAAACTTTTCCCAGAACCTTGTGTGTGCCAAAATACGCCAAGCTTGCCATCTTTTAATTTTCTATCTGCATAAGCCTTAACTGCTTCGTTTACCCCTAAGTATTGGTGGTTGCGAGCTAAAATCTTGGCGGTATTTCCATTGGAATGGTCGAAAAGAATAAAATTTTCAAACAAATCAAGGAAGTTTTCTTTTCGGCAAATTCCTCGAAGCATAGTTGCAAGAGCTACGCTTCCTTCATCATTTTCTGCCAATCTTTTCCATTCATGGAAAAACTCATACTTACTGCCAAGAGTGCCTATTTTTGCTTCTAAACCATTAGAAAAAATGATGAAAGCATTATAGTAAAACAAATGTGGAATAGTATCTAGATAATCTCTGTAATTATCTTCGTAAGCATTCTGAACATCTACCGTATTTTTCTTCAGTTCAATAAAAAGCAATGGAATTCCATTTACAAAGCCGACTATATCGGTTCTTCTGCGGTAAATATCACCGTGAATTTTCATTTCTTTAACAGCGAGAAAATAGTTATTATTGGGGTTCTGAAAATCTATTATTTTTGCTTTCTTGGTTTCTGTCTGACCATTAGGCTTTTTAACCGTTATAGAAATACCATCGCGAAGCATAAAATATTTTTCTTCATTTATCTGTAGTAGAGATGAAGAAGAAAGCCTTAGTTCAAGAATTTCTTTAGCTTCTTCAATTTGTTTTTCGGTTATCCATGGATTCAACTTCTTAAGGGCTTCGTTAAAATATCGAGTCAAAAGTATTTCTTTGTATTCGACTCTGCCAAAAGTACCATTCTGACCTAAGATTTCTGTGTTATATGCTAGTTTAACATCCCAGCCCAATTCGTTTTGGAGCAGTTCACCGGCACTTTCTTGAACAAGTATATTTTCAGAATAGTCGTAACTCATAATTTTTCACCTTAATCAGTAATTATTATAAACTTAAGTCTCTTTAAATCCGTTGTTGCAAGTGTTAGTGATATTACAACACGAAGTGTGGAAGTTGTCATAAATACTCCCCTTTTTAAGGGGAGAAGTCAGCCATAGGCTGACAGAGAGGTTTTTATTTTTTCATAGTCTTCTGACTCAACTTTGTTCTTTTTTTATAATCTTCTCAAAAATCCCCTAGGCTACTTCGTAGCCGTTCCCCTTTGAGAAAGGGGATAAAGAAATTTCTCCTGACATCAGTTTTGGCAGTAAGCGATCACGGGCTTCAGTAAGAATATTTTTTTGTTCTTCTAGTCTTTTAATTTTACCATAATAAAAAGAGACAATATTGCAATACTCTTTTAATCTATCTTCTGGTGGAATATATAACTTTAATGTATTTATATCTTTAGCGTATACGTGAGGTTGTGCAGACCCTTTTTGAAGTGTATCTAATAAAGCTTTGTTTTCTTTTAAAAAGGCATAAACAAAAAATAAATAAGGAGTAGTTTCACTATCTGCAAAAGAACAATCAGAAGCAAAAACATCTATATTATATAAACGTGAAAAGCCTGCATTTGCCCCAGAACCACTTACAGTTATAACTGGTGCAATAGTATTTGCTTTATTGTGATAATAAGCGGGTTCTAATCCACCAGCAACTACAGGAACTTTCCCATCGTGAACTTGAGCTTTTGTTATTGTTTTACCACGTTTAAATTCAGCTATTTCTCCAAGATTTCCTTGAATCCAACCACTAGGCAATCCATCAACAAATTCTGTATTTTCGTGACCTGGAAATCTGAAATCAACAAACCATTCTTTATATAGTCTCTGTGCTGCTTCTTCCAAAAGCTTTATCTGCTTTTGGTTGTTTTCGATGAGGTCATCGTAAGCTGATAAGATGTTGGCGATTTTTACTTGTTTTTCATATGGTGGGGCTGGAAATTTTATAGTAGATAGTTTTTCCCAAGACAAGTTATCTTGAGCGGTTCCCTGTGAAATCTGTTTGCAATCTCTTTGAAGAATATCAAAACTATATTTAACAAATCTAACATCTGATACATTTTCATAAGGAATAAATCCCATAATACTGTCAGGAAAACAAGCTTCAATTCCTAATATAGCTGTATCGGCTATATTAGCTGCTATAGTAATACATAATGTGTTTGGAGGCCATAATTTGCTTTGAGATAAACCTTTATCACTATAAGTTTGAGAGTATTCCGTAATGTAAAAATTAGCATTTTTAACATCAGCAGTTTGAATAAACGGATATTTACCCCCAAACAATTCTGGTGCATTTCTTGGTCTGTGTTTTGAACGGCCTCGACTTATAGAGCCTAATTTATCTAAAGTTACATATTCCCAACTCATAACCTAAATCCTTTTATTTACTTAAAGAAATCTTTATTGACACAGCATTTCCAACGCCTTTTAATGACGGTTACGACAGGAACTAATGGTTGCCATTATTTAGATCACCATTTAGGTTACTTTGTAAACACTTCACATTTAGGCGAAGTTTTAGAACAATAATTACTCCTTAAACAAATTGACAATAACATTTATTATAATTATAATAAAAATGAACCACTGAAAACACGTATGTGTCGTAGGTGATGTTTTTTATTTAGCTTTTTAAAACATTTTTTATAAATTCTTTTGGTTCTATTGCTTTAACTTTACTATGAGCAAAATCTTTAGCATTTCTTGTTATAATGTAATCAGCATTTATTTCTTGTGCACATTCGTCTTGTAAACTATCTTCAAAATCAGAAAAATTATGTTCAGACAAAGCACTCAAAATCATTTCTTCTGTTAAATCAATGATAGAAATAAAATTTGCTAATAATTTTATAATTTCTTTTAGCTCAAATGAAGTATAACTTTTTCTCATTATATAGAAAATATCAGGGATAGAATGTGCTGCTATAAAACCATTAATTTTATATTCTTTACAGGCTTTAAATATAATTTCAGCGTTTTTAATGTGGGGTTCACGTCTTAAAAGAAAATCTAAAACAATATTAGTATCTATTAAAATATTCATAATGAGTATTTTTTGTCTCTGTATTCAGCTAATTCTTTGTCATAGTCAATATCATCAACTTTTCTACGCATTTTTTCTAATAATTGATAAGATTTTTCCGCTAATTCTAATTTTTCAGAACTAGGCTTGTTGTCTTCTAATAGGCAATTGACCCCATTTAAAATTTGCATTACAGCATTAAGTTTATCTTCAGGCATTTTGTTTATTAAATTTATAGCTTCTTGTCTTACATCAGTCATAAAATACCTCGTTTTATTTAAATATGCTCATTTATAATTATAACAATAATCACAGCATCTACCAACAACAATAACTAGCCATATAATACTTTTTCACAAGCCATTTATTACTCATTCTTGATTATTTAAAATCCCCTTGGCTACTTCGTAGCCATTCCCCTTTAAGAAAGGGGATAAAGACATTTTATTACCTTTCTCTATCTTGTGTCATAATTTCTAATACCCTCTTTTGTAAATGGGGTAGATTGATTCGCTATTGCTTGCAATGACAACTTTTTTATTATTCATCGAGTCCGAGTTCTTTAAGATTTGCATTTATCTTCGACATCAAATCATTGCTTTCGGCTTGAAGAGTATTTAGCTCTTGATGGATTTCAGTCATGCGTTCTTTGAAGTTTACACCGTCGTCTTCAACTTCAGCGACTCCTACATAGGCACCAGGTGTAAGTGACCAGTTCTTTGCTTCTATTTCTTCTAATGTAGCAATTTTGCAAAGACCGTCTATGTCAGCATAAACACCTTCGCCAAACTTTTCATAGAGCCAGTTTGCTTCTTTAGCTATAGTGATAATATCTGTTAGCTCTGCAATATTAGCGTCATATTCTTCCTGAATAACTTTAGGCTTTTTACCTTCATATTTTACTTTCTTATCTTTTGCTTCGGCTTCAGCTTTTTTAGCCTCTTCTACTGCTTTCTTTGCTTCTTCCCTAAGAGCCTTGAGTTTATCTGAAAGTTCTTGTAAGCATTCTGCAAAAGGCTTATTGCTATTAAGAGCAGTATGGTATTTATCAATCAATTCTTTGTATTTATCAATTTCACCACGATACAGCCAGACTATGGCATTCATATTCTTAAGTTGCCATTCTGACCATTCGTTTAAAGTGCGGTCTACAACAGTATAATAATTACGAGCATCAATAAAGAGAACTTTGTTAAGCAGGTCTTCAGACTTTCCTTTATTAAAGAACCATAGCGAGCATGGAAGTGATTTAGTATAGAAAAAGTTATTTCCTACACTTATCATCACATCAACGTGACCAGTTTTAACAAGGTTTTCTCTAATGTCTTTGTCTTTGCCTTGGCTGTCTGTTGCAGAGGAAGCCATAACAAAGCCAGCCCGACCATGTTCATTCAGATAGCTGTAAAAATAAGAAATCCACAAATAATTGGCGTTGCTGACTTCTTTAGTCTTTTTATTGACGCCTGTCATACCGAAAGGCAGACGCTTTGCACTTTCACATGATTCTGCTTTTACCTTATCTACATTGAATGGAGGATTAGCCATTACGTAGTCACATTCACCGTTAAGATTATGTGCATCGTGATAGAATGTGTTAGCTTCGTCACCAGATTTAATAACGCCAGTAAGACCATGAACAGCCATATTCATCAAACAAAGCTGAGCATTATAAGCAACTTTTTCCTGCCCATAAAAAGTCATACTGTTGTTAGCGTTCATTCCTGTTTGATTAACGAAATCTCCAGACTGAATGAACATACCGCCTGAACCGCAGGCAGGGTCTAGAAGAATACCTGTTGAAGGTTCAATGATATTAACAATCATTTTAACTAGAGATTTAGGGGTGAAGAACACTCCATCATCTGAAGCGATGTTCTTAGCGAATTTATTTAAAAAGTATTCATATATTCGACCGATTATGTCTCCACCAATCTCATCTATAGCAGAGTTGTTAAAAATACGAAGTAGTTCTGAAAGAATAGCATCTGAAAATTCGTCATAGCTTTTGGGAAGAACGCCTTTAAGTTGTTCACTTTGTTCTTCAATAAGTAGCATAGCATTGTTTACAACTTCGCCAAGACTGTTTAAACTGTGACCTTCTTTGTTTTTTATTCCAGCAACAGAAAGATTTTCTGGAAGATTCAACAAATAGTCATACTGTGCTTCTTTTGGTAAATAGAGGGCACTCTTAGCGGTAAAGTCACTTGCTTCAACAGGCATAACACGCCCACCACGAGAAGGGCGACCTTTCAATATTTCGGCTTCAACCTTTTTAAATCTGCTATATGCGTAGCGAAGGAAGATAAGCCCCAAAACAGGCATACAATACTGATTTGATGTGAGCTTCGAACTGGCTCTCAATAAGTCTGCCGATTCCCAAAGTTCACTTTCTAATTTGCGAATATTTATCATTTTCTCTTCCACCTTCGATCTAATAGCTACGCTTTGTACACTTCAAAAGTGTGAACTGTTAGCTATTATAACATAAAAAATAATCAAATATAGTTTTCTGCTATTAATAGTGAAATGGCTTTTTTGAAATTAGTCTATAAATCAATAACAAGAATTAAAACATCAACAAAAAACAAATTAATTATCAAATATTCAGTTTTCAAGATATAAGGTTTTATTATGAAGTTTTTGAATAAATTCATCAAAATTCTTTAGAGCAAAAGACAAATAATTAGTAGAAAATATAGGTTCTTCTGGAGGAACGTTTAGTTCGTTAACAATTTCTATATTTAGAGAAACATGTATTAATCTGTGCCTGAAATTTAAGCATTTTTTTATTTCTTCAATTAATGAAGATGAGTTTATTTCACCAAATTTTATACCATAAGCTTTATTATATAAATTTTTACTTATATCCCAATTTTGAAAATTTGGATCTGTTTTATCTATAAGTTGTTTTAATGTAAGATCATGTAAATCATTGATATTGAAGTTTTTTCTTTTAGTTAAATACTTTATAAGCTCTTGTTTATTGAATTTATAACCCTCATCTGGTATTTCAATGAATCTTTTTTTTAAATAAGTTTCAAAACCGCTTACCAATGTAATTAAAGAAACGTTAGCTATTGATACTTCATATGGGTAACCTAATTCTGATTTCCCACTTTTTAATGTTTTTATTGTTTCTAATGTTTCTTCCCATGTATTAATTGCACTAGATGAAATAACTAATTGATTATTTGAAATTATTCTAAGCCCTTTGACTTCTATTCCTTTATCACCAATTTGAATAATATTGCCTTTGTCATCTGTTTGAAAATGAATAAAGGATTTTTTCCCATCTGCATGAGACATCCATTTAGAATTTTTGAAATATAATGCAATGTTTTGTGGTGACCAAGTTATAACTAGATTAATGTTTTGTAAGATAACTTGATTGTTAAGTAAATGTAAAGAAGCAACCCTTGTTTTTGTACCTGGACTAGAATGATAAAAAAGAAGTTCATTGTCTTTTGTATGTATTAATTGAAAAATATGACTTCCACTTACTTGTTGAAATAATTGTATTTCAAAATCTTTCTTTATTTCTTCTATATAAATAGGAAGTTCTCCTTTGGGACTACATAAAATATCATGTAATTCATTGGTATTATTAATTCTAATAAAGACTTGATCATTTAACATTCTTTTATACTAACATAGTTAATTATTAAAAACTATTTAAGATTTATAAGTAGTTTCTAGTTTTACATTTTATATTCATTTATTAACTAAAGTTAAAAACCTAATAATCATAAATTATATTGTTTGTAAGTCTCCAAATTGATTTATTGTTTTATTTATTTAAAAACTTATCATAGTTAAATTTTATATACTTGTTGCGAACTTTTATAAACCATTTGAATTGATTGAATAGACTATTGCAAAAACTGATTTAGTAAGATAAATATAGATTAAACAAAACATCAAAGAGCAGTAAATGGGTAATATCAATTTAAATAGCGAGCTTTTTGTAGATTTATATAGTAAAGCATTCATAAAGCATTTTGGTAATTATAATCTAGAATTTAAAATCTATACAAAAGAAGAAGCCGAACAATTAACGTGGTATTTATATGTTTATTAATTCTGAAAAGCCACAAAAGATTATTTATATAGGTCAAACAAAATGTTGTTCTGAACGCTTGCCAAATCACGAAAGATGGAATGAAGCTAAAAAACTAGGTACTGATCGTGTTGCAATAGCTTTAGTAAATAAGAGAGATCTTGATAAAATAGAAAAACTACTAATTCAAGAATGTAAACCATTATTAAATGAGCAACATAATACTGATGAAAGAAAAAGAGATGAATTTCGATCTGCATTAAAGCAAGAACTTTCCCAAAGATAGTTATTTTTTTCAGGGAGATTCATAAGACTAGAAGAAAGTAGTTAAATTAAATAAACTCTTTACCTGACTGGCAGACAGCATAAACTTGTGAACCCCGCAACCTAAATTTTAGCTGTCTCCCCAATTTTTCTCCCCAACTTTTTGGGGGTTAATCTGGGGTAATATTAGATTTGTGGCAACGAATTAGTTTTTCTTTTCTAGATTGCCACAGTGTTTTAAATGCCTCGCAATGACGATTGGGCACAGACTATAGTTATAATAAAAAATGGTAACAAAAAAGCCGCTTTGTGAGCGGCTTTTTTAATATATTTTGGTCTTCGTTAGACCTCAATTCAATAGCAAGGGATGGATTTGAACCTTCGACCGCACGGGTATGAACCGTGTGCTCTGACCAACTGAGCTACCTTGCCACAAAAACAAATTGCGGGGGAAGGATTCGAACCTACGGCCTCCGGGTTATGAGCCCGACGAGCTACCACTGCTCCACCCCGCGATAAAGACACTGCCGAGAGCCGGGCTTGAACCGGCACGGGTTTAAAGCCCACCGGATTTTAAGTCCGGTGCGTCTGCCAATTCCGCCATCCCGGCGTGTGTAAAAAAGATATTACATCATTCTTAAATAATTGTCAATACCTTTTTTTATCAAGCAGGGCAAACGCATTAAAAACTCTTTTCTGGATGTACTTCGTCTTGCTTTTAGCAACGCCACGGCGTTTTCAACGCCTCGCAGAGGCTGTGCGAAAACTAGGAATTCTTTATATGTAGTCTATTTATTTTGTAGTTATTGTAGTTGTTTTTATATAAGCAGAAAGACTTAAGCTTCAAGCTATAAGCCAGTCATTTT
>CAMJNS010000001.1 GCA_946407375.1 uncultured bacterium | reverse complement strand
GGGTTATTCTTTTCTATTTAGAAATAAATTATTCTCTAGTTTTCGGACAACCTCCTTTTTGGAGGCTGTCTAAAAACTAAGAATTTGTTAAAAATTCAGTGTATGGAGTAATGTCCTCACCCCCTTTCGTAAAGGGGGATTAAGGGGGATTTTAAAATAATTAGAATAATCTAACTATAGGGTTAAAACCTAGTTTTTAGACAGCCTCCTTTTTGGACGCTTTAGTTTTTTAGTATCTAGTCCTAGGGCATCTTTGATGCCCTAGGTTATTGAAGTAGTGACCTTTCGGTCACTTTATATGTCCGAAAGGACATTACTTTATTAACCTAGGGCGTTGAAAACGCCCTAGGGACAGATAATAATCTAAATTCGTCCGATAAGGACGATACAAAAAACAGATATTTTATAACACTGATCAATAAAAGAAAAAGTTTGCGTTTGCCCTAGCAGGAAACATAAATAATATGTTTTTGTTTACTGATAAATGCTATAATAATAAAAAATTATTTCTGGAGAGCTTTATATGTCTAATATTTATCAAAACAACCTTAAAATTTTAAAGAAAAGAATGCCTATTATTTATCAGGCTATAAATAGCTGTCCAGAGTCAGATTGCGAATATATTGTTTCTGACGCCAAAAGTGGCGTAAAAACTCTTGCTATTAAAAAAGATGGTAAAGTATATCAGGTTCATAGCAAATACGACCCGATTAAAGAAGCAGAGCAGCAGCTTAATAATGCAAAATTGGTGAATCCTAAAGTAATGATGGTGATGGGCTTCGGGCTTGGCTACCATTTACGTGCAGCAAACAAGATTTATGGTAGCAATAACCTTTACACCATTGTTGTCGAGAAAGACATAAAAGCTTTTAAGACGGCATTAGAAAATGTTGACGTAACAGATTTACTTGAAAATCCAAAATTTGTTTGGGTAGTTGGAATAAGACCAGACGAAGCTTTTGTAGTTTTAAATGAACTACTAAAAAAAGTTGGTATTACAATTCAGTTATTCTTAAAGACTTTGGTTGTATTCGACCACCCTGTTATAACTAGAATTCACGAAAACTATCACCAACACATATTAAAATGCTTTAAAGATGCTGCATTTAATATAATCTTCAATTATGGAAACTGTCCCAAAGACTCTATGATTGGCTTACAGAGTATTATGGACAATATGTCACTAATATTACGAAGTCCTGGTATAAAAGATCTTTTTGGCAAATTCAAGAATGTTCCTGGTATTTTGGTTTCAACTGGACCGTCATTAGATAAGAATATTGAAGAATTGAAACCAGCTTTAGGCAAATGCGTAATGATTGCTGCGGATTCAGCATTAAGAACCTTAAACAAACACAATATTGTTCCTCATGCTGCCGTAAGTGTAGAAAGAATCGAACACGTAGCAACAATGTTTAAGGAGCTTCCAGAAGATTATAAATCAAAAATATGGTTAGCGGCCTGCCCTGTGATTCTTAAGCATTCTTACGATGCTTGGAATGGACCAAAGGTAATTAGTTACCGTAATTTTGCTCACTTTGAATGGATACAGGTTCCCAAAGGTACATTAACAACTGGTCCATCTTGTTCTAACCTTGGGTTTAAAATATTAGAAGCTATGGGATGTAACCCTATAATTTTGGTGGGTCAAGACTGTTCTTTTGCTAGTGCTGAAAAGACACACGCAGAGGGTGCTCCTGAAGTTACAAATCTTCATTTAAAGCAGGAAAATCTATATAAAGTTAAAGGTAACTATTCAGAATTTGTTTATACAAATAAAATTTACGATATGTTTAGAAAAGCTTTTGAAACTGATATGTTAACATACCAAGGCACCTGCATAAATGCTACTGAAGGTGGAGCTTACATTGAAGGCACCACAATATCTACATTAAAAGAGGCTGTAGAACAATATTGTAAAAAACCTATAGATACATTAGGCGTTTTCCAAAAGGAATGTAAGTATCCTAGTGAAGCAGAAATAGCAAATCAGTGGAAATCATTAAGAAAAATAATGATAGCCACAAGAGAAGATGTTCAAAAAGTTGTTAATAGTTGTTTGGAAGGTGAATTTAAAATAACGGAATTTGAAGAACGTCTTGAACGAGATAAATTCTACGAAATAAATGATTTCTTAGAAAGATTCCCTGATGATGAATTAAAACAATTTATGAGTTGGCTTATAAAAACTAAAGCTCAAATTATTACTAGTGGAAAATACTTCAATCTTTATCTAATGCATATTGTTCAAATGGTAATTGTGAAGTATGAACTTGATATCAATCAGCTTCCATCGCTATGTGAAGACCCGAAACGTTGCAATTTACAGCATATCAAGATAATGAAAAAATGGTTCAAGGAAGTTGGCGGTGTTTGCCAGATTTCTTTGAAAATGCTCATTGATGCTTTAGCTCAACTTGATGCAGAATTTGGCACAGCAGAAAACAATTAGCATTGATAGTTGTTTGTGTTAATGATATTTATATAAATAACTTAGTTTATTTGGGGGAAAACAAAAATGGCTGATTCTAGAACCATGATATTGCAGATGCTTGCAGAAGGTAAAATAACAGTTGAAGAATCTGAACGCCTATTAAAGGCTTTAAATAAAGAAGACGAAGTTAGAGAAAATTCAAAAGCTAGTAGTAAAGCTTCTAATGGGCAATCACCTAATATTAATGTTTTTCCTAATATACCATTTTTAGAAGCTACTAAAATTGGCTTAAATATAAGAGATATAGCTCAAACTATTCACCAGACAGTACATCAAACGATAAAACAAGTTGAACCTGGGCGAAGAGAATTAAAAGAAAAAATGAAAGAGTTTGGCAACTGGATGGAAGATGTTGTCGAAACAATGGCTGCGGAACTTACAAATCACAATGGGTTGCCCATAGACAGTATGAGTGTTGATTTTATTGTTCCAGCCCCAAAAAATGTAGAAAAGATTAAAACTTTTATTATAGAAAACATCTATGGGGAAATACGTGTTAATGAGGGTCCTTCATTTAAATTGCTTGTAAATGGTCAGGTTGGAAAGCATATTATTGGTGAAATGCAGTCCTCAGAATGGTTCTCTAATAATGCTATAAAATCGATTGATGACAAATTATATATAGGTTTTAACGATAATGCCTCAATAAAAGCTATTATTGATTTGAATCTTACTTTGCCTGCTGGTTCTAGATTGGTTTGCAAAACAATTAATTCAGCAGTTAGAATAAAAGGTAATTTCGAAATAGAAACAGTTAAAACAATAAGTGGTAATATAAGAATTGATGAGGCTAATATAACAGATAGCGATATAGAAAGTGTTAATGGAGTTGTACAACTGGATGGTATTAAGAATATTAAAACTCAGATAAAATCAACTTCAGGAGATATTTTTATAAGAAGATGTGGTTTAAATAAAGTTAAGATAAATTCTGTCAATGGTGATGTTTATGTTGGTGAATCAAAATTATCACTTGAAACAGAAATTAATGCTGTTACAACTGCTGGCGATATAAGTGTTGAAAAACTTGAAGGTCCTTGGAAATCTGTTGAAGCTACTTCTAGAAAAGGCGAAATAATAGTGGATTGGAAAGGCAATAGTACACCAGCAAACGGTCAGAGAGTAAATATTAAATCTGGCGGTGAAGGTGCTATTTTATATGCTGAATCTGTCAGTGGCAATATTAAATTTCATTGATTTTTTAAATAGTAAAAATGGGTAGAAAGAAAAAACTTATAAGGTTCAAAGAGAATAAAAGTTTTGAAAAACTCTTTGAGCCTGTTACATTAGAGCTAATGAAACAGGACCACGAGTTTAAGGGAAAATGGTTGTCTGATTATTTCAAGCGTTCTGGACGCCTAGTTTTAGAATTAGGTTGTGGTTACGGTGAATACACTGTTGGACAGGCTAAAATGATGCCTAATGATAATTTTATCGGAATAGACATAAAAGGTGCTAGACTTAATTTAGGGGTTAAGCAAATAGAAGAAGAAAAAATGCCTAATGCCTGCTTTATTAGGACACAAGTCGAAATGATTCCTGCTATTTTTAATAAAGAAGTTGATGAAATATGGTTAACTTTCCCTGATCCTCGACCAGACAGAGCTAGAAGACGTTTAACCTACCCATTGTTTTTGGATCGTTACAAAAAAGTGCTGAAACCCAATGGAAGTATTTGCTTAAAAACGGATTCAAAAGAATTATATGATTACACCTGTGAATTAATTGATAGTTTAGGTTATAAAACAATTGAAAAAACAGACAGTCTTTATGAATCTACCTTGCTAGAGAAAGTTCCCTATATTCAAACTAAGTATGAAAAACGTTTTTTAGCTGAAAATAAAAAAATATGTTTTTTAAGATTTAGTTTTTAGATAGAGAAAAATAATTATCTATTGGAAATATGAATTTGTCTATTAAACGACCAGAAGCTGTTTACGTTTCTTTTGATACTTTCCCTGCTCCGAAAGGTGCGGCTGTTCATATTGGAGAATTTGCACCCCAGTTATTTAGTTTTATTGGAAGTGGCTTGTTGTTAGTATTAGGTGATGAAAACACTCCAAGATGGCAGATAGAAGAAAATGATGTCCAGATTAGGCGTTACATAACAACAGAAGAAAATTATCTGCAAAAAGCTTTAAGTTTTGAACAATTTGTTTATAGTGAAATTTCGGCAATAAAAGACGACATAAAAATAGCTCATTTCAGAGACCCCTGGAGTGGTCTTCCAATAATAGATGCACTTGAGGGAACAAAAGCTAAATTAGTTTACGAAGTAAACGCTTTGCCATCAATAGAGATTCCTTCTCGAGTTTCTTCTGCTTTATCAACGACTCTAGATAAAATTAGGGAAATGGAGCTTAAGTGTTTGGAAAAAGCAAATGCTGTAGTTTGCCCTTCTTATGTAATAAAATCTTTTCTAGAAAGTCTTGGAGTTGATTCAAATAAAATAACAGTTATTCATAATGGAGCTAGACTTTCTGGTTTTGAGCACAAAAAGCCAGATATAGCTCCTGATAAATATATTATTTATATTGGCGCTGTTCAGGCTTGGCAAGGAGTTGAATCTTTGTTGAAAGCCATGACCTTTTTAAAAGATATGACAGACTTAAAGCTTGTGTTTTGTGCTTCAGGGGCAAAACCTAGAATTAAATTTCTGCAAAAACTGGCAGAAAAAATGGAAGTTTCAGATAAAATAATATGGAATCTGCGTGTTGGGCAGAGTGAGGTTCAAGATTGGCTTCAAGGAGCTTCTATTTCTATTGCTCCGCTTACAGAATGTGAAAGAAATCTTGTTCAAGGTTGTTGCCCGATAAAAATAGTAGAATCTATGGCGGCAGGGGTTCCGGTGATAGCATCTAATATGCCTGTCACACAGGAATTAATAGAACATAATCTAACTGGTTGGCTTATAAGACCCGATAGACCGTCAGAGTTAGCAAGGGCAATCAGGGTTTTGCTTGCACACCCTGAAACTTTAGAAAGAATTGCTAAAGTAGCAAAAGAAAAGGTTGTTTCTTCTCTTTCTTGGGAAAAATCATTAGAAGAACTTCGAAAAGTGTATGAGAATTTATTAGAATGAATTGATCTGATTTTGCTTATAACAAAAAAAGCCTGGTATTTTTTTAATACCAGGCTTTTAAAAATTAAGAGTAATTATGAGAACTTAACTTCAATATTGCGAGGTTGAACAGCTTTTGCTCTTGGGAGGAATATGTTTAGAACACCATTCTTGAGTTCTGCATTAATACCTTCTTGATCAACAGCTTCACTGAGTTCGAACTGTCTGTAGTAGTTAGCTGGTTCGAATTCTCTTAAGAAGTAATCTTTGCCTTCTTCTCGTTTT
This sequence comes from uncultured bacterium, assembly GCA_946407375.1. Taxonomy (GTDB): domain Bacteria; phylum Muiribacteriota; class Ozemobacteria; order Ozemobacterales; family Ozemobacteraceae; genus RUG334. The sequence goes on along the minus strand of CAMJNS010000001.1, from coordinate 100,878 downwards.
ACATGACCTTCTATGGTTAGAATTCCTTCTTCAACAGAAAGTTTCAAACCATCTTGATCAACACCTGGAAGATCGACCATCATATAGAGGCCTTTATCTTCTTCATAAATATCTGTAACAGGAGTTACATAGGTTTCAGGTTCACGGGTTTCTTCGTATTTAGCGATTTGATTTTCTTTATTTTGAGTATTGTCTATAGTTTTTTCAGCCATGATATTGTTCTCCTTTTCGTTTGTAATCATCGTTGTCGGCCTTTATAAAGTCGAGCAGTTCAATCAATTGAAGCCATAAGCTACAAGCTGTAAGTTTCAAGCCAGACAATTCATTTCTTTCTGGCTTATAGCTTTTAGCTTAAAGCTTGTCGCTTATTTAACACTGATAGAAACGTTATGAGCTTTAGCTTTTTCAGCTTTTGGCAATGTAACGGTAAGAATACCTTTTGAATATTCAGCGGTTACTTTTTCAGGGTCTATCTGAGTTGTAAGTTCAATAGTTCTAGAGAACTTACCAGTTGAACGTTCGTTCCTGTGGAACTTTTCTGCTTCAACATTGAGTTTTTCTTTTTCACCACTGATTGTTACTCTGTTTGCAAGAGCTTGAACTTTGAGACTATCTGTGTTAAGACCAGGAGCTAGGGCTTCTATGACAACTTTCTGGTCATCTGATGCTATATTGATCATAGGGAAGTGTCTTGCTGAAACACCTGGCAGGAAGCAGGTTCTTGGAAAACCATGACGAGCATTGAATCTTGATAATTCATTGAGCTGAGACTGTAACTGATCCATTTCCTTTAAAAAATTCCATACTGACATTTTATATTCCCTCCTATTAGGTTAATTTACTTAATCATTTTGTTGATTACTTTTAATCTTCATCAACACTAATATATATTGCATAGGTTGTGCCAACTTTAAAAAGTCTGAATTAAAAAGGTTTTTGTTCAAAATAGATTAAAAAAATATAGTTGGAAGCAACGTTGCTGCAACGTAACTTGATTCAAGCAACTTAAAAAAATATAAAAAAAGCAATTTTAGTAAGTGGAAAAGATTATTTTAGAGAATTTGTCTTTTTACCAAATCTGAGAAGATGCCGCCTTTGGCGACAAGTTCGTCGAAGGTGCCAACTTCCGCAACACGACCTGAATCTAAGACTATAACACGGTCACAGTTACGAATAGTAGAAAGTCTGTGAGCGACTACAATACGAGTAGCGTTAAGTTTGTCTAAACTTTGGGTGACAACGCTTTGTGAGTAATTGTCTAAAGCGCTTGTAGCCTCATCGAAAATAATAATTGATGGCTTATTTACTAATGCACGGGCTATTAAAATTCTTTGTCTTTGACCGCCAGAAATGTTAGAACTACCCTCACTTATATAAGTTTGCATTCCCATAGGCATTTTTGCTATGTCCTCTGCAATGCAGGCGGCTTCAGCTGCTCTCCAGGCATCTTCTTGAGAAAGAAGTCTTGTTCCTACAATGTTTGTAAAAATATCACCAGCCATAAGCTGACCGTTTTGCAAAACTACTCCCATTTGTGAACGCACTGATGTGAGTGAAACATCCGATAAATCCTGTCCGTCATAATATATTGCACCCTGTTTCGGAGTTTCAAAGCCTAATAGTAATCTTATTAAAGTGCTTTTTCCACAGCCTGATTTGCCAACAATAGCAACATTTTCACCTGCTGTTATATGAAAGCTGACATCCTGTAATACTTCTTCACCCTCTTCATAAGCAAAAGAAAGATGGCTGACTTCTATATCGCCAGAAAGAACGCTTGCATCAGCTTTGTCAGCAGTATTTTCAGGTATTTCTTCTAAAATCGGTTTAAGATTTTCTATTTGAGGTTGAATTCTAAAAAGCTGAACAATAAAGGTTAAAACTGTTCCTAAAGAAGAGTTAAAAGCAGTAAAGGCAGCACTAAACGCAATAAACTGAGGGTAACCTATGCCTCCGCTAGCACCATTTTCATTAATTCCTACAATTGCAATATAGTAAAGAAGCATTGTCAGAATAAAAGGCTGAATTGTGTTTATAATAGTAGTGTAATTGTTTAACCATCGTAATTTCAGGTTCCATTTCCACTGTTCGCCAAAATCTTTGCTCCAAAGTTGATAAGCCTGTTCCTCAGCACCTTGAACTCTGAATTTGGCAAGACCTGCAAAAATCTGCTGAACAGTTCCAGCAGTTTTGTTAGAGCTGCTGACCAACTTTCGCTGAATATTCAAAGTATAGTAATAAATCAGAGATATTATTAAAAAGTGAATCAGCCAGACGCCAAGGGCAGTAAATGTGAGGCTGAAACTGTAATAGCACATTAGAAAAATGGTCCAGAAAGAGAATACAAAACTGAAAAGAGTCCCGATAAAATCACCAGAAACCAGCTCTTTTACTGTGTTAAAACCACTCATACGGCTTGCAAGCTCGCCAACAGTAAAACGTCTGAAAAACTTTGTGGGCAAAGACATCAATCTTCCCCAAAGAGCTGCTTCTGAACTAATCTGCAATCTCGTTGAAATACGAATTATTGCTATGGAACGAATAAAAGAAAGAGCACTGACCGTAAAAGCTGTTACCAGTATAACTTGAGTAACAGTAGTTAAGCCCTGTCTGTCAAGTATAGGAATTATATCCTGAAATATTGTTTCTGTAATAATTGGTGTGACAAGAGGAATCAAACCAGCAAAAATGCTTACTACAAGAATAGTAAAATAATCTGATTTCCAGCACTGCATAAACATAAACTTTAACAGGTCGAAAACGCTCAGTGCTTTTGGCATAAAGCCCGCATAGCAGGCGAAAGCGTCAGAGCCAATGTTTTGAGCAATTTTTCTTGTAACTCTGATACCATTAGGCTGTTGAACAGTAACAACCTTATATGAGCCAGGCGATTCTGGAATTAAAGCGGCTAGTTCTTTATTTTCGCCATAATAACCAATCATTACGCCTATATCTTTTTTATACCAGTCTGAGGGCAGGGAAATATAGCGAATCTGCATATTGCCCTTCTGAATAAGTCGATTTAAAAGCCCTACAGCATCAAGCTTTTTGACCATACTTTCAGAAATAGTAATGTTATCAACAGGCATATTAAAAGCTTTTGCGACAGTGCGAACTATAAAAATGCTTTCTTCTGTTTTTGAATTTCGTTTTTCGCCTGTTTTTTCGATAATTACGGATTCTTCACCAAGCAGATTGCTGATAGAATTTTCTATAATCAGCTTTTTGTTGTATTCTCTGGCTTGAATTCTTCTGCTTAAACGCTTGTCTTCTGACTTAAAATGAACACCTAGCAGCATGGCAAAAATCTGTTCATTGTCTTTAAAGCTGTTTATCAATTCTTCATGAGTTTTGCAGTCTTCTAAAACAATCTCTTTTCGCCAGCTTAAAAGCACATCGTCACCGCGATCTGCCAGACTGCCTAACCATGAAATTCCGGTTAAATTCTTAAACCAGAGTTTCATCAATATTTTTAAATTATCAACTGACAGACTGTCAAATATTTTATTTTCGATGTCGGAATCTTCTACAGCGAAAAGAATTACTTTTATCCTTTTGTTGTCTATTGCAGGGAAAGCGGCCTGACCTGGTTCTATATTCATTAAAAATGACTGGCGAAAAGAAGCTTTATCAGTTGTAACTGCGTATGCTTCCAATTTGCCTGTTACAACTTGAATAAAGCTAACAGAATCATCTAATGAATAACGTTGTCCTGCAAGAAGTTTCATTTTAACCTTTTATAATATACGTCATTGCGAAACCGTAAATCTTACGTCATTACGAGCATACGAAGTATGCTCGTAATGTGGCAATCCAGTTTTTAGAGATTAGGGATTTTAAAAAATCCCCCTGTCAGGCAAAGCCTGACATCCCCCTTTACAAAAGGGGGTATATTTTTACTCCCCTTTCTCCCTATCCCTCTTCTTCTCGTTCTTCGATGAGTCGGCGATAGGGGCCGTCATGCTTTACCATTTCTCGATGAGTGCCTCGTTCTACTATTTTCCCGTAGCTTAGAACAATTATTTCATCGCAGTCTCTAATGGTAGAAAGCCTATGGGCAATAACAAGGCAAGAACAGCCTCGATGACGTATATTTTCAAGAACATTAATTTCTGTAATAGGGTCTAAGGCGCTAGTAGCTTCGTCTAAGACTAGAAAAGATGGGTTAATAGCTAGAGCACGAGCTATTTCTAGCCTCTGTCTCTGACCACCGCTGAAATTAAGACCGCCTTCAGAAACCATGGCATCATAGCCACCTTCAAGCTTTAAGATATCTTCGTGAATACAAGCATCTTTAGCTGCTTGTATAATATCGCTTTTGCTGACCGACTTATCAAAGAGGGCGATGTTTTCGGTTACTGTTCCAGTTATTAGGAAAATATCCTGATCGACTGCTGCTAAAGAGTTCAAAATGACGGCTCTGGGTAGATTTTTACGTTCAACACCTTCAAAAGTAATTTTACCAGACCATTCTTCGTAAAGACCTGTAACGATTTTGGCTAAAGTGCTTTTTCCGCTTCCAGATGAGCCAACGACTGCAACCCATTTCCCAGGATCTACTTGAAGATTGAAATCTTTTAACAGAGGTGGCTCAAGAGGGCTGTAACCAAAACTTAAATCGCTAATAGTCAGTTCTCCTGAAAGTCTGTCTTTTGCAAAAGATTTTTCATTTTCGTTTTTAGGGAAATTTAACGGATCAACTTCGTAGCTTTTCACGTCGTTAAGGCGCCGCATTTGCATTTCTGTGGTCTGTAAAGAAGAACTCAAGCTCATAATCTTGTTTACAGGCGCTTGAAAGCTGGTCATTAAATTCTGGAAAGCCATAAACATACCTGCGGTCATTGCTCCATCTATTATTGAAAAACCACCAAAAGTCATTATTAATGCGCTATTTATGCCACCTAGTGTAGCTGGAATTAAGGCCATAGATAAAGACCAAAGGGTTGTTTCCTGCGAAGCAGAAAGAACTTTGGTTTGATATCCAGCCCATTTTGTAAAAAAGTCTGATTCATCGCCATTAGCTTTGATGGTTTCAATCATTCTTAGCCCGTTCATGCTTACACCGTAAGCTTTTCCAGCATCTTGCTGTATTCGCATATTTAAGTCGGTTAAGTGTCTTCGTATTGCGAAAAATATGATAAAACCTATGATGCTGAAAGAAACACCTATTAAAGTAAGGGTAACATTATATTGCAAAAGCAGCAATAAATAAAATACAGCTACAATCAAGTCTAATACAGCAGTAGCAGCAGAGTTAGAAAGCACTTCCGCAATAGATTCATTAAAAGCTACACGACCAGCCACTTCTGCAGCATAACGTTGGTGGAAGAATTCCATAGGAAGACGCAGTAAATGCCAAAAATAGCTTGAAGAGTCAGATAAAGTCAGTTTTCTCTGCCATCTTGTCAGAATTATTGAACGAAGGAATGAAATAACACCTGTTAAAACAAAAGATACTACCATTGCGAAACAGAAGTTAAACAGCCATTCCGGGTGTTTTTTTGTTAATATATCGTCCATAAAAACCTGGTTGAATACTGGCGAAGCCAGACCAGGAATTATTGCGCAGAATTCCAATAAAATTATGAATAATAACGCCCACTTGTCTAAAAAAAGCTTTTTGGCAATTTCTTTGAAAACATTATATTTTCCACCCTCTTTTACAAAGTCAGCTTCAGGCGTAATTTGCAAAGATACACCAGTGTAAGAGGTGACGAAATTTTCCCATTCAACGGTTCTGCGCCCCATTGCTGGGTCGTTTAGATAGGCTATTCCGTTTTTTATGCCTTCTAGTACTACGAAATGGTTAAATTCCCAATGTATTATAAGAGGGAAAGGCTTTTCGGAGATTAGTTCTAACAGATGGTCAGCTCTCCATTTGTAGCCATTTGCCTTACAGTGCCTGTTGCGGGCAGCACGGAGTATACAGCTTGCCTTACTGCCGTCACGATTTACACCACATTCCTGTCTAAGCTTTTCTAAGGGTATCCAAAGACCGTAATAGGCGAGTATCATGCCTAAACTAGCAGCACCACATTCTGTGGCTTCCATTTGAAGAATTGTAGGTACTTTTACTCGTGAACCTATCTTTGCATAAATAGAATTTTTCAGCTTTTTAAATAAACCCATTTATGCTCACCGAGTTCTTAACCATTGGCTTAATTTATAAAATACTTTTTGCAGAGGAGGGCGGCGTTCGATAATAATAGAGCCTGTGCAGTAGCTCCCTGCTGTAACCGGTGGATGGTCACCAATAGATGAGGTCCATAAATAACCACATTCAGAACTTGGGTCTTTTACCAAATCAAAAGAAACTTCCATTAAAGCTGACTGTTGAGAAGAAATAATCCACTGTGACAGAGAGTCAATTCCTATACGCTTCTGGATTCCTTGTGTGGAAACAGGATACTGGCTGACCGCACGTACTGTTCCTAAAAGACTGCCTGATTGAGAAGTGTCGACACCGTTTGGCGCAAGCTGGATTGTCATACCTGGTTTGATTCGCTTGCCTTTTTCCACAGGAACATAAAGAACGCCTTTTAAATCTTTTGAAGTTCCGACAAGCCTTACGGAACAAATCGGCATACCGCCGCTCAGAGTGGTTCCTTCGTCTACAAGAACCTCGTTCACGATGCCGTCATAATCAGAATGAATAAACTCAGCAACATTTTCCTGATGGCGATGCATATCGTATTCGTGAACCCTGTTTAAAACTTCACGGTCATTTTGAGATAATTCTGTGCCGTATTTTGCCATACGTGTAGACGCATTTTCCTGAGCTTGAACCACATGAGCAATAAGTTCACCTGATTTTATGGTTTTACCAGGGTAGATATATAATTTATCAAGCTTTCCGCCATAAGCTGAAGTAATGTTAACAATGCCCTTTGAGTCGATTATAAGGCCCATTCCATCTACTTTTACTGTGAAAGAGCCAAAAATAGACCAGAGAATTATGGAAATAATCATAACTTCAATGGCTACCAGTGTTAACCAGCTTATTGGGTCTGTTATTGGAAGAACAGTATCAAGCTTTTCAGGTGAGCGCATCTTGTTTAATGCTTCACGGCTGAATATTTCGTTTTTATTCTTCGTGTATTTTGAAAGAATATCGCTTTCCATTTTGTTAAACCATCGTTTCGCTAGCAACTTAAAATCTGCCCCCAATCGATAGATTTGAGGGAAGTGGTTCCGCAGAAGCCAAAAGGAGTCTTTATAATACAACAACTACACATGCTTTAGCAATAAGTCACTGTTTGATAACAAGTAATTTCCTTCTAAGGCTAAATTGGTATTAATCCACCACAATTTCTACATGAACAAAATTCGGAGGAAATTGCACTAATATCGCCTTTGATTTGATTATCACATTGGCAAATATTATGCCGATTTATCCCAGCAACTTCAAACGCCTCACCTGTTACATTATCTAGTTCATCATCTGTGAGGAGCATACCAGCATTTTCGATGACTTCTTTAGCTTCTTCTTTGCTGTTGGTTTTTTCAACCTGCTTTTTCAAATCGCCTACTAGTTTCATTCTCTCCTCCTTACTCTGCATCCAAATCAATGTTTAAATACTAGTAACACTAATTGGTAGTGTGGTTCCGCAGTTCTTACAACGCTTCATCATTTGATTTGTTAAAGAATCAATATAATGTTCCCAATCATGATTACCATTTTGGCAACCTCCGTTTTGACAACCTCCATTTTGGGGCTTTCCGCCAGCCACATTGTCTAATTCTTCATCGGTGAGCTGCATACCAGCCTTTTCGATAATTTCTTTAGCTTCTTCTTTGCTGTTGGTTTCTTCAACCTGTTTCTTCAATTCGCCTACTAGTTTCATTTTAGCCCTCCATTTTTGTGCTAATAAATAGTTTTATATTTATTTGATTATTTGCTAAAAGGACAATCAGGATTAGTACATTTTCCATTATCACCCAATAGGCAACAACATTCATCATAGTATCCCATCTCGGAACTATGTGTGTGAAATCCTCCAGCTACTTGTCAACATCGGCAAGAAAATTGGTGACTGGATGATGCAGTCTGCCACCAGTAACATTATCTAGTTCATCATCAGTAAGAAGCATACCAGCTTTTTCGATAACTTCTTTAGCTTCTTCTTTGCTGTTGGTTTCTTCAACCTGCTTCTTTAATTCACCTACTAGTTTCATTTTGTGATCTCCTTTTCTCAATTTTCAGATAAAACTTCGATTTTTATTTCATCATTAATATCGCTATAATCGTCTTCAACAACAATTTCGCCTTCTTTAAGCCCTGAAAAAACTTCGATGTAGGTTCCATCATCAGAACCTGTCTTTATATCACGTTTTTCTATTGTGTTTTTTTCTGAATTCCACACAAAAGCAGAAGAGTAAGAAGAATCTGCTAAGCATGAAAGGGGGATACAAAGCCCTTCATAAGATTTATCTGTCTTTATTAAAACTTTGTTGTAGGTTAAGGGTTCCAGCAAATGCGATTGGTTGTCTATTTCCCAGATTGCTCGGCGTATTTCTGCTGGTTTATCAATACTAGGAGTAATTTCTATGAGTTTTGCCTTGAAAACTTCAGATTTGCCCTTGTTGCCAGCAGAGTATTCTGTATCATAAGCTTTGGGGAAAGTGTTTTCCATAAATTTCAGACTAACTAGCTCGCCTAATGAAAGATTCTGAGAGCTTTCTTCCTCAAGAGGCATAGAAAATAACAGTCTGTCAAAATCACCAACAAGTGCTAATGAAGTTCCTGGCTGAACATATGAGCCTTCTCTATGATATATAAAAAGCACGTTTCCATCTAAGGGTGATTTAACTTCCTGCTTTTCCTGCTGCAAGGAATAAATTTTTAACTGGGTTTCTGCTTCGATTAACTCTTCTTTTGCTGCATTAAACTGTGCTTGCGCTTCTTCAAATTTTTCTTTGGAAGTTGCATTTTTTGCCATCAAGCGTTCCTGGCGCTGAAAATTGTTTGCAGCTTGAGCAACTGAAGCTTTTATTCTTCTTATCTGGCTATTTGCCTGCTGAATCTGCAATGGAATCTGCTCATTTTCTATCCTGAAAAGAACATCGCCTTTTTTTACGGAACTATTCTTTTTAACTAATAACTCGGTAATTCTGCCTTCAATCAAAGATACTGCATCAATCATATTTTCACTGTATAAACGAACTGCTTCCTGTTCAAATTCCAAATGAAGCTGGCGTTTTTTTACAGGGTAACCTTTTATTTGAAGGCTTCTTTTTTCTAACTGATTTGAAATATGTTTTTCGTCTTTGTAATTAAGAAATGTGCCGTATCCAACTAAAGCTACAGCAAATAATAATATAAAGATTATAGCTAAGAAGAACAGTTTTTTCATTTACTACTAGTGTGGTTGATTTTTACCGCAAAGAATGCAATCTGGATTTATGCAAACCCCATTTTCTAATGGATTTGAGCACTCTTCACAGATTCCTTCCTCATAACTATGGGTATAATACCCACCAGTTACATTGTCTAACTCATCATCAGTAAGCAGCATCCCTGCATTTTCGATGACTTCTTTAGCTTCTTCTTTGTTTTTGGTTTCTTCAACCTGTAGTTTAAGAATCCCGAAAAGTTTCATTCTTTATAAACTTCTATTGTAAATATATGTAAAACCATTATAAACTCGGTGGAAGTAATATTCAATATTTATTATGCAGAGGCTAAGGCAAGGTTCACCACTAACCACACAACTCCTAACTCCTAACTCCTAACTCCTAATTCTCCCTTCTCCCTATTTCCCTATTATTTCCCCATAGCTTTTTCTAAGTTTACTCTGCCTAGATTGTATTCGTAAAGAGCTGTGTAATAGTTGGTTCCTGCTCTAATAAGCTTTTCTTGAGCATCAGTAAGATTGAGTAGAATATCAACCCCTTCTTCATAACGGGCTTGAGCTATTGATAGGTTTTCTTTTGCTTTCAAAACAGCTTCTGCTGAAGTTTCAATATTTTTTTCAGCAGTTTTCATTTGAATATAAGCAGATTTTGTCTGCAAAACTATATTTTTGTCTACTCCGTCTACTTCTGCTTTAGCTTTTTTTACATCGGCTTCAGCAGCTTTAACGCTATCTTTAGTAGCATTATTATTGAAAATCTTCCAGGTCATAATTACGCCTGCTTCCCAACTTTCACTTCGATTAAAATGGTTAGCATTGTTGTCTGTAATAGATTTATTAGCTACAGCAGAAATGCTGGGTTTTTCATCTGCTTTTAATATTTTTATCTGGGTTTCTTTTTGTTTTACGGTATTTTTTGCAATTTTTGAATCTAATCTATTTGCTTTTGCAAATTCCAAACATTCATTAAGAGTCATTGGGTAAGGGGAATATTCGAATTTATCTGTAGTATCAAATTCTGTATCATCAGGCATACCTATTAATGATAAAAGTTGATTTTCAGCAATTTCAAGAGCTCCATTTGCGTCGACAAGATTTTGTTGATAGTTTGCAAGCTCGATTTCCATGTGGAGCAAATCTGATTTTACCAAAGAGCCTTCTTCAAATTGGGTTTGAATAACAGACAATTGTTCTGACGACATTCTTACGCCACTTTCAGCTATTGTTACAAGATTTTTTCTTTGTAAAACATTGTAATAGGCTTCTATAACCGCAAAACGAATAATCTGCTCTTCATTTTGCAGGGAAATATCAGCCGAATCTAATAGCAGACGCTGTTGATTTATCGTCTCTTCGATTCGTCGGCCAGTTGAAATAGGCACCTGCATCGAAAGTGTATTCCCAAAATTTGTATTATGTATGTCACCACCAATTCTATAGAGATTGGTTTGCCAAGTAATATTTAAGCTTTTTGCTTTTTTAGCAGAGGAAAGCTGCCATTTGGCTGATTCTTTGATTTGCTTGGCGATTTCAATGTTTTCGTTGTTCTCTAATGCCATTTTTATGCTGTCTTCTAGAGACAACTGCAAAGGGCTTTGTGCATATACTGAAATATGCATTGCAAATAGAAATATCGTAAATAAACAGCTTATTCTACACGAATACATGTTTTAACTTAGATACTATTTTTTTTCAATAAAAGTATCTTCTTTATGCTTATTTAGCCATTTTTCCCAACTACCGACAGGGACATCTATTGATTTTGTTACGTCACCTTCTTTATAAGTACATTTGTATAAATCACCATATTTACCATGTATTAGTTCATATTCATAAGTTATTCCACCGCCGGTAACATTGTCTAATTCTTCATCAGTTAAAGCTTCATTTTTATTATTAGTCATTATTTTCTCCTTTTTTGAGAATAATATAGCATAAAGATAATATTACATCTTAAATATAAATTTAAAGATAAAAATCTAAGCTTTTTACAAAATTTTTGGGTTTCAGCACAAATCATAGATTTGTGTAGTATCATAAATATAACAGATTAATTCTGTGTAGAGACAAACAGAGTCTTGAAAATAATCATTTTTGATGTAAACTACAAAATAAGGCAATGATTTTTAACAACAATGGGTGTTTATTTATTATGAAAACAAAATTAATGACTTTTATTTTTCTATTAACTTTGGTATTAGCTAGTTTTACTGATGCATCTGCAAGAAATCTTAAACAGGAATCTTCAAATCAGAAAAAAGATCGTTGCAATTATTCTGATGATTCTTCTAACTTTGTGGTTTTAAGCGAAGCTGTTCCTGATGTTATTCTTGAAATCCGCTATTATTCTACATATAATTTTGTTGGCGACAGAATAGACGGATATGAACAGCCTGTTGCTCTTTTAACAAAACCTGCTGCCGAAGCTTTGAAAAAAGTCAGCGATGAACTCGTCAGCAAAGGCTATAGACTTAAAATATTTGATGCTTACCGTCCTCAAAAAGCAGTAACACATTTTATGAACTGGGCTTTAGACGCTAACGATACACGTATGAAAGAGTATTTTTATCCTGAACTTGAGAAGAAAGTTCTTTTCCCTTTGGGCTATATTGCAGAACATTCTGGTCATAGCCGAGGAAGCACTGTTGATCTAACTTTATTTGATATGAAAACGGAAAAAGAAGTTGATATGGGAGGGACATTTGACTATTTTGGGAAGCTAAGCCATCCAGATTTTACAGGTATTACTTCAACACAATTTTCTAATCGTATGCTTTTGCGTAAAGTAATGACTAAACACGGTTTCAAACCCTTAACAGAAGAATGGTGGCATTTTACTTTAAAAAACGAACCATATCCTAACACTTATTTTACTTTTCCAGTAAATACTAATTCCATTTCTAGTAAATAAATAGAATTCATTCTTTTATACAGAATCCTTCATCAATAGAGGAGCCTATTAAGGTAAGTCCGGGTTCTGGTTCTGGTGTGGCCAAAAGTGCAGAATCCCAAGTTTGGTCACACTTTTCTTTGCCTTGTTTATAATGATTGGGTGGAACTTTTAGAATTAATCCCGATTTTGTCACATAATCGTTTAAGTATATTTTATTTATTTTTATCATTCCGCCGATTCTAAATTCTTCTTCAGAATAATTGTTATAAAAACACCATATTAAGATAATAACAGGGTAAAACATCATTGCTTTTTTTACTTTATTGTTTATTACTAGTTTTGTATAGGATTCTTTTATCATCAATAAACTTGTTGTAAATAATAAAATAAAAATAGAGTTCGCAAATCTTACTTCTGGTGCTACAAAGAACCAAAATGCTATTGCTGCTAATTCCATAACAATTAAATAAGACAGGAAATTTGTTTTTCCAAATAGTTCTTTGTTTTTTATAACATTAATTAACCATATAAATAACATAATGATAGATAAAACAAAAAGAGTAAGAGAGCCCATTCCCCAACTGTACATTGTCATTGGGAAAAATACTAAAAGAAAAATAGTTGTAATATCCATTATTAAATCATTATTTAGATGTTTGTCTTTATCGAAAAAGCTTTCTTTAAACCAGGGTTCAAGCCAATTCCAGTTTTGTAATACTGGGGAATCAATATTTGTTATGAGGCCATCTGTTCTTGAACCAGCATAAACATAATTTTCTGTATATTTAGCTAATCTTTGGGGAACAGACCATTCAAAGTTAATTCTTCCTATTGATGATGGGAAAAAGGGGTAACCGGTTTGTATATAACCTCTTATTATCCAGAGTCCAAAGAGTAAACCAACAAAGATAAAAGCTTTTCCAATTATCTTTTTTTCATAAAGATTAAATCCATGTTTTTTGCCAAAAATAATAGTAATTAAACCAAGACCTATGGCAAAAACAATATTACTAAGTTTTATTGTTATTAGTATTGCAGATAAAATAGCTGAAAAAGCAATGAATTTACTTCTCTCTTTATGATTATTGTTATAATAAATAATTTCAATGAAATATCTGAAAGCGATAATTTGAAGTAAAGAAGAGGCTATGTCTGTTGTTGGGGATGTTATCCAAAAATAAGGCATAGGTAAAAAGAAGAATAGACATATAAAAAGATAATCTATTGTTTTTCCGCTTAAAACAAGACTTATTACAAAGAGAATAAAGAGAAAAGTATTTGCTAAATGGAAACCATAAGCACTCAAATAAGGATGAAAACTTAGAGAGGCACAGTATAAAAAGTATAATTGATTAAAACCCAATCTAGTATGAAGATTTCCTAAGCCTTTTATTATATGATATTCATTTGCCCATCTAATAGAGCTTAAATGGTAAAGTCCTGTGTCATAATTCATAGGAAGCTGAATAGCAACAAAAGAAGTGATTATTACCATTAAAATGATTACAACTAGTTTTAGTGGTTCTATAGTTTTCAAGTATAAAAGGGCTTTTTTTAAATATTTAATTAAAAAAACTATGATTCCAGAAAAATAAAACAAACTACTGGCGAATGCATTTATTGGGAAGAATAGATTGTAAATAGCAAATATAAAAATGCCAAAAACCCAACCTAACCAAATATTTGCTATTATTCCTTTACTTCCAGAAATTTTAATAGTTAAAAGCTTAGAAAAAACCTGGCCCCAAGTAAAAAAAGAAATAGCCATAAAAAACCAGGCTAAGATTACTAAACTTGAATCTTTTAAAAAATTAAATATATCTATTTGCATAAATAATCCTTTTTTATTCTCTTATACAAAAACCATCATCAAGAGTTGAACCTATTAAGGCAAGTCCGGCTTCTGGTTCCGGAGTTGATGGTAACTGGGAATCCCAGCATTGGTCGCTAAGTATTGGAACAAGTAATTTTAAGCCTGAATTAGTTTCAATACTTTTCATTGGAACTTTTTTCAGCTTTGTCATACCATCTATTCTGAAAGCATTTACAGAATAACCTAGTCCAAAAGCCCATATGAATAATAGTACAGGTATAAACATTATTACTTGTTTTATATTATTATTTAATCTCAAAAAAGGATATGCTTTTTTTAATAATAGTAAACTTGAAATGAAAAGAACGATGAAGATTCCATTTGCAAATCTTACTTCTGGTGCTACAAAGAACCAAAAACAGATAGATGCTAATGCGACTAAGAATAAATAAAAAATGTAGCTTGTTTTTACAAATAAACTTTTTTGTCTAAATAAAGCTCGAAGCCAAATAATAAACATAATTCCAGATAGGATAAAAAGAGTCAGAGATCCCATTCCCCAATTAAACATTATCATAGGGAAAAAGACAAGCATAACACAGGTTACCAAATCGGTTTTCCAGTTACCGCTTAAATATTCATTTTCATCAAAGAAATTCCATTTTATCCAAGCATCCAACCAAGCCCATTTTTCTTTGAAAATGGGGTGTTTAGGGTCTACTATCTGACCATTTGTTCTAGAACCGCAATAAACGCAATTTTCCATATAATTAGCAAGTCTTTTAGGAACAGTCCATTCAAATTTTAATCTTCCAATATCAGATGGAAAAGCAGGATAACCGCTTTGGATATAGCCTCTAATAACCCAAAGACATACAAATAGACCTATAAATCCAAAAGATTTTACAAATACTTTTTTCCCATTAATATCAAAAGGATGTTTTCGGCAATAAATCAGAGTAATAAGCCCAAGACCTAATGCAAAGAGAATGTTGCTAAGTTTAACTGTTACTAAGATTGCTGTTAGAATAGCTGTTAAAGATATAAAATGGGCTTTATCAGATCCATTAGGTTTTAAATAAATAGCATCTATGAAAAACCAGAAAGCTGTAATTTGTAATAAAGTGGAAGCCATATCTGGAGTTGGGTTTGCTATCCAATAATAAGGCATTGGAAGGAAAAAGAAGAGACACAAAATAATTAAGTCTATTGTTGTTCCGCTTAAAATTAAACTAGCTGAAAAAATAGCATATAAAAAACTGTTAGAGGCGTGGAAAGCATAATCATTTAAAAAAGGGTGAAAATTTAGCGATGCAGCATATAGGAAAAACAACTGGTTTAGACCAAGTCTAACATGAAGGTTTCCGAGACCTTTAATGATATGATGTTCGTTAGCCCATCTGATTGAATTTAAATGATAAAGACCTGAATCATAGTTAATAGGTACTTGTATGGCTATTATTGCAGAAGCAAAAAGAATAAGAAATATGACAACAAGTTTTAACTTATCTATACTTTGTATGAAAGGTAAGAGTTTTTTTCTATATTTAATAAAAAAGTATATTGAACCAGAAAAATAAAATAGACTACTGGCAAATGCATTAATAGGAAGAAAAAGATGATAAAAAGCAAAAAAGAAAAGGCCAAAAACCCAACCTAACCATATTTTTGCTATATGTTTTTTGTAGCTAGAAATATTAATACCTATTAATTTAGAAAGAAAACCACCCCAAGAATAAAATGAGGTAGTCATAAAAAGCCAAACAAGGACTATCAAAAAAGATTGTCCGATAAAATTAGGTAAATTAATAGGGAAATTCATTGATTTTCCATAGTTAGCAAGGTTTTTTTTCTATTATACAACAAAAAAGCAAATTGAAAACTGAAAGTTGAAAAGGTAAAATTTTATGGTAAATGACATAAATAGGATTTATATTTTTATTACTAGATGGACTTCGTTTTGCTTTCAGCAACGCCACGCTATCGCTCGCAATGACGATTATGACTAGTTTCAGAGTATATATACGTCATCGCAAACCGCAAGTTATACGTCATTACGAGCAGTCGATAGACTGCGTGGTAAACCGTGGCGATCCAGTTAAAATTTAATGCAAAAACCTAGTTTTTAGACAGCCTCTTTAAGGGGAAATGTTGAGAGAAAGCGAAACTGAGAGGTTTACAATGATATTTATTTATAAAAATCCCCCTGTCATCTTACGATGACATCCCCCTTTAAAAAAGAGGGTAATTATTTTGATAACTATCATATTATTTTATTCTTAAACACTTTATTAATCAGATTTTGAATCTAAAAACGAAGTGGGAAAGTTGAGTATTTTATAATAAATAGCATTGTTTTTTCATCTAAGAGAATGTAACTTATTATTTAACTTCCACAATTACGAGCAGTCGAAGAATGCGTGGTAAACCCTGTCGATTCAGAAAAATCATTATTTTACATAAAACTTTTTATTGTAAGTAGAAAAAGTTTTCTTTTTGGTTTACATAATATTTTTGATTTGTCTAGTTGTTTTTTGCTTAAAAATTTCAAAGTTTTATAAAAAATTTTTGTTTCTAAATGAATTATGAAGTTTACTAACTAAAATTTAAAAGTATGACGATTTAGACAAAAAAATAATTAGTAATTATTAACTCGGTTATAAAATAATTTAACAGGATTATCGCGCCTATGGCTTGCAATAGCGATTATTGAAGTAAGGTTGTTGATTTATTTTATTGCCGAAGTAATAACTATGGGGAATGAGGAATTCCAATTTTGAGCAAAGAAGATAAGACTTTAGATCTCTCTGGAAAAGCTGAATCTTTGGAAAATGATTCATGTGAAACTTTTCCAAATAAAGAAGAAAATCAAAGTTTAAAAGATAATATAGTTTCATGTGAAACTTCTGTTTCACATGAAACTTCTAGTTCGTCTGAAAAAAATAATACTAATCAACCAAAATCTTCTGTAGCTCGTTCTGCTGCTATAATGGGAATAGCTACCTTTTTAAGCAGAATAGCTGGCTTGATTAGAGAACAGACTTTTGCTTATCTGTTCGGAGCTGGTAAATGGACTGACGCTTTTAATGTAGCTTTTAAAATACCGAATTTATTAAGAGACCTTTTTGCTGAAGGTGCAATGAGTGCCGCTTTTGTACCGACTTTTAATGGAATTTTACAAAAAGAAGGACAAGAGAAAGCTTTTAGATTAACAAATCTTACTTTTTGTGCAATTCTCATAATTGTTGGAACTTTAACTGCAATAGGTATGATTTTAAGTCCATATATAGTACAGATTCTAGCTCCACAATTCGTAGAAGATCCTGAAAAATTTGCTGTAACAGTAACAATGACAAGAATTATGTTTCCATTTTTGCTTGTCATTTCTTGGGCTGCTATTTCGATGGGAATGTTAAACTCTTTAGGTGAATTTTTTATTCCTTCAGTTGCGCCTGTTTTTCTAAATCTCTCTATGATTCTTTCTGGGTGGTTAATATGCCCGCTGACGGTAAAATTCAATATGCCCGCTATCACTGGTATGGCTATTGGAGCTATGTTGGGCGGAATACTTCAATTTACCTGTCAACTTCCATCTTTAATAAAAAAAGGTTGGAAATTTTTCTGGTGTCTAGATTTTAAAGATGAAGGTATCAGGAAAATAGGAAAATTGATGATTCCGGGAACAATTGGTTTAGCTGCCACTCAGATAAATGTTGCTATAAGCACTATATTAGCAACTTCTCAGGGAGATGGAGCTGTTAGTTGGATAAGCTATGCTTTTAGAATAATGCAGTTGCCTATAGGTATTTTTGGTGTAGCCGTAGCTCAAGCTACTTTACCTGTTATTTCTAGACAGGCTGCTAGCGGTGACAAAGATGCAATGGCTGGAACTTTGGCTAGTTCAATAAGATTGTCTGCTTATATTAATCTCTGGGCTTGTTTTGCTTGTATTGCTTTAGCAGAACCTGTTATTCGCATAATTTATCAGCATGGAAGATTTGGAGTCGCAGACACATTGGCTACAACTGCGGTATTGCGTGCTTATTCTATCGGATTAGTATTTTATGCTCTGATAAAGATTCTTGGTCCAGCTTTTTATGCCTTGGAGGACACAAAAGTTCCTGTAAAAGCTAGCATTATTTCAATTGTAGTTTCTATTATATTAAGTCTAGCTTTAATAAAGCCTTTTGGTTATATTAGTTTACCATTTAGTAGTAGTGTCGCAGCTATTGTTAATGCTGGGTTCCTCTTTTTCATACTTCAAAAAAGAGTTGGTGGATTTGGAAAATATTCTTTAATATCTGGATTGATTAAAATAATAATTGCAACTGCAGTATCTGGTGTTGCAACTTATTATTCTTATATTGGTTTTTGTGATTATATGGGTTCAGTCTTACCAAATTATGGGGCAGGAACCTTTGTTAATTCATCAGTTTCTATGTGTGTTGGTGGAATATCTGGCTTAATTGCTTTATATGTTGTTTCAAGATTAATGCATATAGAAGAAGCTGACAGAGCTGCAGAACTTGTTTTAAGAAAGTTTTTCAAAAAAAGAAATAAGTAATTTTTTAGTGTTTCTATAAATTTTATTTTTTTACAACGAAAATCACAATAATTATGTAAACTTGGTGTTTTGTTAAGTATTTTTTTGTTTAATAGAAAATATATTTTTAATTGCTAAAAATCATAAAGATTATGTAAATCAAAAAAATAATTCAGGGTAACCTCAATAAAATTTCTTTACTGGATGGGCTTCGTTTTGCTTTCAGTAATGCCACGGCGTTTTTAACGCCGTGCGATGACGGTAAATCATAATACATTGTTGTGTTATTAACTAAAATTATGATTATTACTGAATTTGTAATTTATTAATAAATTTTAATGCGTTTGCTTGTTTATAATCTAAAAAACTTTCAAAGGGTACAGTTTATGTGATATAATTTAATTATGTTTAACAAATTTAGATATAAAAACGGCAATATTACCATAATATTGATATTTGTTATCCTTGTTATGGTTACTATGACTACTGCTATTTCCAAACGTATGTCTGGTCATACGCAGTTACTTATGCTGAGTGATTATACTCAGATTAGCCGCTATTTCCTAGAAACATATATGAGTGCTGTAATGCAGCAGTTTCGTAGTGAAGTAAGAGATCCTAATTCTGCACTTGCAAAAAAGATATGTAGTAACATTAGTGGGGAACAAAATTTATCTGGTGATTTTAATTTTAAACCAGAATTAAAAAAATTTATTAATGAGCTAGCCGAAAAATATAATCCCAAAATAACTTTTAAAGACCCTAAAATAAAGCTTACTAGTGAAACAGAGCGTATAGGTTATCCTGAAGGTATTGTTCCCAAACGAGGCACTGAAGAAGTTGAAAAAACTGGAACTATTGAGCTTATTGTTATGTGGACATTTAATAAACGTGATTATACTCTTAAAGTTCAATATCCTTTTTCTGTTGTCTATCGTTTGACACCCATCATTAAAGACTTTATCGTTTTTGCTGACAATATTTATGAAGAACAGCGTGCTGACGTTGGGGTTAACGATAAAATAAATCTTCTTTATATTGAACAGGGGCAAGTTAATGAAAATAGAACTCCTGCAGAAGCCAATATTAATGGAAAAATCAGACCTTTTGTTTTAATTGGGGACCCAAATTATGGCGAATATCCAGGAAATGTTTATTTTGGTCCATCAGATAAAGCTATTTATCTGAATCTTGCAGGAATTACTCCTAGTGGTGGGGAAATAAAAGATAATGCTGTTGATGGAAATGAAATATTCTTAGTTTCTCCAGAATCTTTAGGTCTTGATAAAGATGTTGATCTTACAGGGGGAGATCCTATTACTTTTCCTTTGGGGGTTAAGGTCCGTTCTTATGGCTCGACTATATTGCTTCCAAAATCACAGCGTCTTCAAATGGGGGTTATGGGTTTTTGTAAAGAGTTTCCAGAATTGTTTATCGGAGCTAATCGTCAACTTTCAGACTTTTTAGGGGTTGACCCCAATATTAATGATACATATTGGTCTATGATTAAAGATAAAGATTTAGATGAGTATTTAAGCTTTGCTTCAGGAATAAAAGTGTTTGGATTTAAACATCCTAGAAGTGGTGATATAGAAAGACGGAATGTATTTGGTAATGTTTTTGCAAGATATATTGTATTAACATTTTGGTGGCCTCCTTCTGCTCAAGGACAACCGCTTGAATATAGTCAAAGTATGACTATTGATGATATTCCTGTGGCAATGGGGCGTTATGATCAACAAGAAATACATTTTATTCCAAAAGATGATAAATTAAAATATCAGGATTATATGTCTAGAATAATGTCAGGTATGGATTTTGCCAGATATGGTGAGTATCCAAAAATGTTTATGCCTATTAATCCTAATTACGAATCAGAAAATAGAGAAATATTTCAAGAAGATAAATTTACACCCAAAGATGGTTTTACTACCACTATTAAATTTGATAAATTTGCTGAAACCTGGTTTAATTTTTCTGATAGGCAAGAAGATGATGCTACTCCTTTAGAAAAGCGCATAGGCAGAGCCTTTGATGACCCCAAGAAATTCTTAGATGCAGTTGGCTATAATAATAAAGACAAACAGAAATTTATGGTTAATGGGGTTGTTTATGTTAAAGGCGATTTAGATTTAAGTAAAGGTATGAATTTAGATAAAGATGCTTGCAGTGGTGGAATAGTTTTAGTAGATGGAAATATTACTCTAGGTAATATTACAAGAGGTGAAGCGGTAGATGCGGGTAGTTTTTCTTTAACTTCAAATCCAGCTAATGGATTAACTTATTTTAGTAAATGGAGCGATCCCAACAAAGATAATGGTAAGTATTATATTGGTTCTGATAAAATTTTAACTTTTGTATGTTTAAAATCAGGCGGAGTAATAAATGTAAAAGGGAATGTACTGCTTGGAGTTCAACTTGTTAATTTTACTAATCCTAGAGGAACATCACCTCAAATAACCTGGAATATAGCAGATAAAAATAAGGATCTTGTTTTCTATGGCTCTTTGGCTTGCAATAGACTCGAACTAGCTCAAATGCTTAAGAGTTTTGGAGAATTAAAAAGTAGTGATCCTAAAATAAATGCTCCTTTCTTCTTTTATCCTCCAGTAATGACAAATGAAGAAGACCCTCCGTTAGCTGTCCAAATTAAGGAAAATATGCGAAGTTATAGCTTGTTTACCGGTAAAGAAGAGTATGAAAATTATTAATAAACAAGCTTTTACTATGATTGAAATTATGGCTGCCATATGTATTTTTGCATTAGCAGTCTTGCCTATGATATGGTTAGGTACATCTCAGACCCAAGGGACTTATTCTGCAGGTAAGCATATGATGGCTGGGCAGCTTGCTGCAAGCTATATGGATAATATACTTAAACGACCTTATGAAGAAATAGAAAAGGATGATTTTCCCACAGAAATAAAGCATAAGGTTTTAGCTTCAAATGCTGATTCCAGCAAAACTTTTGTTTTATCAGAATTGATTGATGGATTAGAAAATAATGAGGAAACTAGAAGTGCAAAAGAAAATATAGAGGCTTCTTTTAGAAATTTTCGTTATGAAATCAATATAGATAAAAGTTCTAAGGCTAAGAAAATTATTAAAATTGACATTAAAGTTTTTTATCGTATAGTAGAAAAAAGCACAAAAGAAGAATATGTTGAACTCCATGCTATAAAATTTGGTGATACAAATGGCTAGAGAATCAAAGTCAAAAAAAGCTTTTACATTAACAGAAATAATGGTAGTTGTTTTAATATCATCTGTTATTATGGGTATTGCTATGTCTATGATGAGGAGAAACAATATTCAGTTTAAAAAGAGTAACGATTTAATCAATATCCAGCGATTAATGGATAACATAGTCGAAAGAATTCGTTCTGATGTTCGTTCTCTTAAAAAAGTGAATAGTTCTGAACCTAATAAAATAGAATTTGTGGTGGTAAAAGGTGGTTCTGAGGCAACTATCACATATGTATATAATTCAGACGAAGATACCTTTTATAGAAAAGAAGTAAATCAAGCTGGTGAATTAAATTCTGACTTTCATGGTTCTCATCAAATAATATCATTAACATTTAAACCTGAATTCGAAGGTGTTGGAGATGATGAATATATAGATGATGATAAGATTGAATCAAAAGAATTTAAATGTTTGAATGTTGCAATGCAAATAGCATCGCACGAATTTGGTAAAAAATCTGATGGTTCTACTCTTTCTATTGCTTGCCAATTTTATTCAACCTGTGTAGAATCAGAAATTAGACCATGCAATTTATAATTTTTATTTCTTTTATTTTGGAGGGAAAATGAAAAAAAATAACTTAATCCTCGCTGTTGCAATTGGTTCCTTGTTGTCTGTTAGTGCTGGCTTTGCTGATGATGACGCAATTATAAAAAAAGCTAGAGAACTTCAATTGTCTAAAAAGTTTGATGAAGCAGCTAAGCTTTACGAAACTAGCGTTAAAACTGGTGCATCTGAAAGACTTTATGTTGATTATGCAGCTTTGCTCATAACTCAAAAAAAATATAAAGAATGTGATGAACTTCTAACAAAAGCTCTGGCTTCTTTCCCTGACAGTTTAAGAATCAAAAATGCTCTTGGTCAAGCAAAATATAAGAATGGTGACCTTTCAGGTGCTTCTTCTCTTTTTTCACAAGTTTTAGGCAAAGATCCAGAAAACAAATATGCCAAAACTATGCTTGATACTATAAGAAAAGATAAAGTAGCTTCAAATTCTCCAATAGGTGATGTTGGTGATGATATTGCTGATAGTAGCAGTAAAGATGATGGTAATGATTATGGTAGTGCTTCTTCTGCTAGTGGCGAATTCAATGTTTCGAATAAACTCAGTCTTGATGAACAAAAAGAACTGGCTAAAAAACTCTATGGTGAGATGATGGCTTTAGATAAATGGGAAACAGATGCCTTTATTGATCTTCATAGACAGGTAATTGAAAAATGTCCACTTACTGATCAGGCACAAGAATCTTGCTGGAGACTTTCTAATCTATATTTGTTGGGTGTTGATCCAGCAGATTATAAGAGTTGTATAGCTGTTCTTGAACATTTATTAAAACAGTATCCAGACTCACCACTTATGCCAGAAGCTAAAAACAGACTTTTGATTGTTTATGAAAAAATCGATGACTATGAAAATGTTTGCAAGCTTTACGAAGAATTATTTGAAAAAGATCCAGAACCAGAATCAAAAACATATATGATTCGAGCTTTAGAATACGGTAATGCTCTTGCTGCTTGTGGTAGAACAACAGAAGCTCAAACTTGGTATAATAAAGTTATAGAAATAGATAATGGTGGTAATGCTCTTGAAGCAAGAGCTGCTAGAAAAAAACTCAGTGAACTCTAATAATAATTAAAAACTAGAAATTTAAATTTCTAGTTTATTATTATTTGAATAATAAGGGGAAACCTTAAGGAGGCTTTATGTTCAAAATGAATTTAAAAAAGACTTTTTCTGGTTTCTCCTTATTTTTTATAATATTTTTGATTGTTTTTATTTCAAATAGTGTATCTAAAGCTATGATTAGAGAAATCACTCTTGATGAGCTTGTTTTAAAAGCTGATGTTGTTGCAGTTGTTAATGTGTTGGCGGTTAAAGAAGTAGGCACTCTTCCTTCAGGGACTACTGTTATTGCTAATCTTGTAGAAGTTAATCAACCATTAATGGGTGGGGCTGCAATAGGTGAACGTTTAAAAATAAAAACCTGGGGAGTAGAAGATAATGCTGTTTTTAAAAAAGGTATGAAGACTCTTCTATTCTTGAGAAAAGTAAATAATTATTATGAAGTCGTTTCAGGAATAATAGGCAGTTGGCCTATAGCAGAGGATGGAAAAATAGTTGGTTATGGTACTGGAAAAAGCTTATCAGATATAGAAAAGGCTATAGAAAATAAAAATAATAAAAAAGAATCTAATAAAGAAAATACTCCCAAATCTAAGGTTTCTTCAGAAACTATTAGAATATCAATTTGATTATTCGTGTCTTTAAAAAAGAACCCAATTTTACAACGATTATTATCTAAGTTTACTATTGCTCCAAAAGGTTTAAAGTTTGCAATAGCTGTTTCTGGTGGCACAGATTCTGTTGCTTTACTTTGTTTAATGAGAGAATGGTGTAGAATGAAGCACAAAGAAATTTGTGTCTTTCATGTGGATCATTCAATGCGAGAAACAAGTACAAATGATGCTGTTTGGGTAAAGCAGCTTTGTGAAGACAAAGGTATTGATTTTTATAGTAGAAAAGCAACAGAAGAAGATTTATCTAAAAATCGTGATTTAGGCTCGGAGGGGTGGGCTAGAAATTTCAGATATTCTTCTTTTGCTTCTATGTTAAAGGAATCTGGAGCAGATGTAATTGTTACTGGTCATAATTCAAATGATCAAGCAGAAACAATTATTATGAGGATGTTAAGAGGTTGCTCATGGAGAGGTATACAGGGTATAAAAAACCAGGTTGTATTAAATTTTGAAGACAGAAAACTTAATATTTGGCGGCCGATTTTAAATATTTCGAGAGCAGAATTGGCTTGTTTCCTAAAGTCTATAAATCAAACCTGGCGAGAAGATGAAACAAATCAAACCGATTTATATTTGAGAAACAAAATAAGACATAAATTAATGCCTTTGCTGGAAGAAATATACAAAGGTTCTGTAAACCACATCGTTTCCTTGGGTTCAGATGCTTTTCAGCTTCAAAAAGATCTTCATTTAAGAGCTTTAAGATATCTTAAAAGAAATTATAATCTAGAAAAGAATCAGATATTTGTAGCAAAAAAGCCAGATACTTCCTTAAGAAGAGAAGTTATAAGAATTTGGCTTGAAAAGAATGGATTAGAAGAAGCAACAAATAGAAGTTTAATAGAAAGAATAGATGATCTTTGGGTTGTAAAGAATAATGGGCGAGCTGTGAAGCATGCTGGGTTTGAAGTTCTTCGCCATAAAAAATATTTATGGCTAAGAACTTGGAATCTTTAATTCATTATTAGTGCCAAATTTCTTCTTTTTTATTCTTTTTCTTTTGATTTAAAATAATAATTTCAACACGTCTGTTGATTTCACGAGCAGTATCCGAGATGTTTGGTATTTTGGGACGATTATCAGCATAGCCTTGTGCAGAAAATCTTTCTGGGTCCATATTCATTTCATTAACAAAGTATCTAACAACAGTACAAGCTCTAGCAGATGAAAGTTCCCAGTTGGAAGGGAAATATGATTTGGCATTAGGGGGCAAATCATCTGTATGACCATCAATTCTTATATAGTTATCGATAGTGCCCAATATTGGAACCAATGCGATAAGAACTTCTTCCGCACCTCTTTTCATATTGGCACTACCGCTTTCAAATAGAACATTTGCAGGAATTTGTATTTTTACTATCTGATCTTCTTGTGTAACAAGTATTCGATCGCGCATTGTAACTTTAGAAAGCTTATTTTTTACACTTTTTACAATTCTTACAGCTTCATTTCTTTGAGATGCTGGAGTTAGTAAAATCCCTTTATCTCCTTTAGTAAGCCATTGGTGAGCACCTTGGGCTTGATTGATTGAGAAAACAGCATAAAAGCGTTGGTCTAAAGACTGGCTTTCTTGACGTTTTTTAGGTGAATCCAAGGAAGAAAAAGCAAATAGCATAACAAAGAAACAAAGCATATTTGTAACTAGGTCGCCATATGATACATACCAAAGAGCGGCACTAGGTGATTTGTGTTCTCGTTTAAGCATTCTGAGAAAGTTCCTCGTCTAGATGAAGTTCTGTAAATGTAACTCTTGACTTTTCAGATAAGTAAGAGAGAAGTTTTTCCTGGATAATTCTAGGATTTGTTCCTGAAGCGATGAGAATAACTCCTCTGCCTATAATGTCATTATACATATCTTCTTCTGCTGCACGTTCTTCTAATTTTTTGCCATATGGAGTCAGAAGTAGGTTAGCAGCAATGGTTCCATAGAATGTTGTAATAAGAGCAACAGCCATATTTGGACCGATTGAAGAAGGGTCGTCTAGGTTCCCCAAAAGACAAACTAGACCGATAATTGTTCCTATCATACCAAAAGCAGGAGTAACAGAAGCTAAAAAGTTTAACGCATCTATAACATCTGCGTGGCGCTGTGAAGTCGCTTGAATTTCTGTATCAATTACTTCGCCTATTAGTTTTGCATCAACAGAGTCTACGACTAATTGAAGCAATCTTGCTAAAAAAGGTTCTTCGATTTCAGCTATTTTAGGTTCAAGTGAGAGAATGCCTTCTTTACGAGCTGATTCAGCAATCATTAGTATACTACTGATAAGCTTCATAAAATTGTATTCTTTCGGGGCTTTATAAGCCATCTTTATGCCGCTAAGAGCTGATTTAACTTTTTCCCATTTGAAAGCAACTAGTAATGCTGAACAACCTCCACCGAATACGATAAAAACAGATGGAATATCGATAAACATTTTTAGGTTTCCTGAAATTTTGATTCCTATGGTTATTAATAAGAATCCAAAAACAGTTCCAAATACCGATGTCTTATCCAAAATAAACCTCCAGCCTTAGCGATAAAATGCTTAGCCTATTAAATCTAACTTAAATACCAATTCTTTAATGCCTTTAGAAGTAGATGTTACTTCATCAATTTTTACATTGAACTTAAAAGGCGAAACTTCAGCAATACCTATAGTTTGACCTTTTTTTAACTTTTTGGGGTTTAAAGTAACTTTAGGAGTAGTAAGATTTCTTACTTTTTTCCCATTTTCATAAACGTTAAATGTAAAACAGATTGCATTCAAGCAAGTTTCATCAGCAGAAATATCTTTCCAGTCTTCGTTATAGGTAACAGTAAAATAATATTGTTTCCCGTTATATAAAACTGGTTTTTCTTTCAGAATATTTTCTGTTGTTGGGTGTGGAGAATAATCAAGAAGTCTTGTTAATGAGAAAAGCTGTCTTGGTTGACTTTCTAGTTTCGTTACTGAAGTTGGTGATGTAGTTGTAGTCGTTGTGGTTGTATTTGAAGAATTTTTTATTTCGGCAAGCTTTTTTAAAATACTTTCTTTTTTAGCTTTTATCTGGGCTTGCATAGCATCATTTGATGAATAAGTATTATTGTTTGACTTAGGAAGAGCTGCTATTTGGAAACTTTGTTGTTCTACAGGAGGTAGAAAGAGCTGAATCTCTGCAAAAGCATTATTACAAATACCAAGAGTTCCAAAAGCAATAATAGATGTTAAAAGATATAAACTAGTTTTTCTCATTGTTTAGCTCCTATTCAGATGATGATTTAATTGTTTCTAGCTCCACCATTAATCCAATTTGAAATAAGGCTCTGATCTGAAGTAGAAAGGGTTGAACGGTCTTTAGGCATTCTTGGTGTTTCTGAGCCTTTAATACGTCTTACTATTTTAGAGGTAGAAGCGTCATATGGATAAATTACCGCACCGGACTTAGAACCTTTAAGAACATTTGCATAGCTATTTAAACGGAGAGAAGCTGCTGCGGAATTATCGTTATGGCAACCTGCAATTGCACAGTTTACAGTAAATATCGGAAGAATGTTTCTTGCAAAACTACCACCTGTAGAAACTAAAACTACATTGGTTGTTGTTGAAGAACCACTATCAACACTAACTGTTATTGAATTTGAATTATAATCACTAGCATGAGCTGTTAATGTATAAACACCTGATTCTACGTCTGGAATAGAAAAACCACCATTTATATCTGTGATTACGGTAGTTGTGCTTGGAGAAGTTAATACTGTAGCTCCTGCAATACCTATACCTGTTTGAGAATCAACAATAGTCCCAACTATAGAACCTCTTAATGAGCTCTTGGTGCCACAGCCTACAGCTGTTATTAATGACACACCTAGAATTAGAGCCATTAATAAATGGAATCTTTTAAACATCATTTTTTGCTCCTTTTTAGGCTAACATTTCCTTTCTATTTCATCGGCATTAGGTAATTAAAAATTAAGCAATGAGTTTTTATATAATTTTTATCTGTATGACTTTATTCAAACAACAATATTGAAAAAAATAATAAAGAGTAGTAACTTTTTACTAGACCTCTAATAAATAAAAGTAATTATGATTACTAATGTGTACTCTATATTAAATTAAGAATGAACAATGAATAATAAAAATAAAAAAGCAGTAAGCCTTATAGAAATATTATTAATTTTGGCTATTCTTTCTATTGCCATTGTTCCTTTTGTTCATATAATAAGTTTGTCCATTCCTGTTGATTCTCATACTGATGATGAATACATGGCTACACTTTTAGCTCAGCATGTTATGGAAACAATAATTGCAAAGAGAATTAAGAATCCAACCTTTTTACCCTCTGTAAGTGAATCAAAACCAATTGTTTTTAATAATGAAAAAGATAAAATAAGTGAATATTTTGATTATTTTGAAGAATTTAAAGGACCTATAACTAAAAAACAGGATTCTCAGCTTTATTGGGCAATAGATAAATTTAAATGTAAAGTTGATACTTATTTATTAGATTCTAATTTATTTAAAGTTGTAGTTTATATTATTTATCAAAAAGATGGTCGTGAAATGAAAGTTTATTTGGAACGACTTTTTCCCTACAATAATTATCTGGGTGATAACAATATGGATGATGAGGGGGAAAACTGATGACTACAAATACAGGTGAAATAAAAAATAAATTTAGCTATGAAAAGCTATTTTTATTGATAATAATATTAGTTATGCTCGTTTTAGTCGTTAAATGTAGCATAACTTGTTATAACAATTATGCTTCAGAGCCAGATTTGAAAAATACTATATTCGCTTATAATAATATTATTTCAAAGTTACGATTTGATTGTCGTTATGCTAATAGTGCTAAAGTAGCTTCAAATAGTCTAGTTTTATACGATAAAAACTCAAAAATACTTTGCCAATATGAACTTAAAGAAGGAAACTTATCTAGATTAGATAAAAATAATAATGCTTCCACAATATTTAAAAATATAGAGTCATTAAGTTTTTATACAGGGAAAGATTTACCTAATTTGGTTACTGTCCGTATTTATCCAGCAGATAGAAAAGAAATACCTTTCTTTACATCTTTTGCTTTAAGAGGTTTAGAAAATGGCAAGTAAAGATAATATGGAAAAAAAGGAATTTTCTTTTGTTGCTTTAGTTTTTTTGGCTTGCTTAGTAACTTTGATTACTATTTCTTTGGCTTTTTATTTAGATAGCTCTAAACCAGGAAAAGTTATTTCTGTTTCAACTTTAATTGAATCTGACTATCAGATGGAGTCTGCTATAATAATGCAAACTCAAAAATATAAGCAAAAATCTTCTCAGAGTGATCTTAAGGTTTACAAAAAAGAAATAATGCCAAATATATTTATGATAGTTAATTGTACAGAAGTTCAAAATGATGGATATATTTTTGAAGCTACTGTCACTGGCAGTCAATATTTTTATAGGAAAATCAAAGTTAAAAGCAGTAAAGATATTGCTGACAAATTTATATTTTTAGAATAGTTGTTTGAAATAGAGATTTATCTAGATTTTTCAGTTTTTATTGGGCTGTCCCGGTATATATTTTTTATTAGCAGAATCTTCAAGCATTTTTCTAACTTTATTTCTTTGAAGTTCAGAAAGGCTGTCTAAACTTGTTTTAGAAGAAATAGGCAAAAGTATTTCTATAACTTTTGAATAACGCTTCATTTTATAAGCTGCTTCGGCTTTAGAAATAACATATGCTCGATTTTTTGGTTCTGAGGCTGCTAACTGGGAATAAAACAGATAGGCTTTTTGATATTTGCCACTTTCTAGAGCTTCTCTTGCCATTTGTTCCATGTAGTTTTCAGATGATAATAGAAATTCTACTGATGGATAAGGAGTTGGAAGAGCTAAATCTGATGGAAGTCTTAAAGCTGAAGAAGCTATAGGTTCTTTTAATAAAACAGGTTCCATCAATGAAGTTGTTGCTCCTGGGTTATCATTGGCTGATTTTATTGGATTAGTTGGACCAAAATACCCTTTTTTATAAAATTGAGCGGATACTTTGGGGTCGCTCAAATCTTGATCTTTGGGTTCGACACTAAATGTGCCACTTCTGTATTCTAATTCTCTTAAAAGTTCTAGATATTTTGTAATAATTGGATGGTTTGGAGATTGATTTTTTGCTTTTAGAAACCAGCTTTTAGAGTCTTTGAAATTATTAAGATAAAAATCGCTCATTCCTAAAATTATTAAGGCTTGAAGATTATTAGGATATAGTTTTTGAAACTCCCTGGCTTTATCAGATGCTTCTGAATATTTTCCATTCTGATAGAGTCGTTCAGCTTCTCGAAGAGATCTTGGCATCTCTGCGGAATATATAGAATATGTTGTTTGCAACAATATTATGACTGCTACCAGAGTGGATTTATTATTCATTTATTCCTTAAGAGTTGATTCTGTTGCAGAAGAATTTTGTTCGTTTGTTGATTGAGTTTCAGGAGCGGAATTATTATCAGGTGAGCTTTCTAAAGATTCTTTTTTTTCTTCTTCTACTTTTTCACTTGATTCTACTGGTTCAACATTAACTGGTTGATCAACTGTAGCTGGTTTTTCAACAGGAATAGTTTGTTCCGGTTGTTTTTCATTAACTTGATTAATCGGTTGCTCAACTTTTTTTTCAGGTTCTGATTCTTTTACGGGTTCAGATTCTTTTTCAGGAATATTATTTTTTGTTTGAGTTTTATTTGAGTCAGAGTTGGTTGTTGAACTATCCGAAACTTGGTTCCAATCAGATTTATCATCAAAAACTATTGGCTTAACATTTGATAGTCTTTGATTGATTTTTACAGTAGGTTTGTCTGGTGATAAAGTATTGGTTTGGCTAACCGATGTTGGTTGACCTGCACCAGGACCAGTATTGTGTTCGAGATCCCAGGAATCTCCTTTTAAATAATCATCTGGTGGAGCATAGTCTTCTTGATTAGCTAGATGTTGATAAGCCTGATTTGCAGTAATCAGGAATACGGCTAGTAATATAACTACTAGAGCCCATTTCCAAGTTTCTTTTCCTGTATTCATTTATTTCTCCAATATAGCCAAGTATATTAAATATTAATTCAAATTTCTACCTATTAATTCTCGTTTTCATTTATCGGGAAAGCAAATACAAATGTCCCACTGACTTGATCTCCATCATATATAAAATCAGCAGCTCTAACTGTATTTACCGGGAATTGTTGGAAGAACTCTATTATTGTAGACAAATGTTTTTGATTAGCAGAAAATGTAAGTTTTAATGGAAGAATTGTTAGACCTTCCCAGTTATCATCATTATCTGAGTCTTTATTAGCATCTATCGGCATCCCGTTTTCATCTAACAGAGGTATTTTTTCATTAGTATCAGAATTGCCCGATTCTGTATTAACTTTTGGATTTCCTGCTTCTGAGTTGCTTGTTTCTGAATTAGCATTTGATTTCCCAAAATCTTGTTCATTTGTTAAATTATCTGGTTTGTAAGTGTAGGTGCTATATAAGTCGTAAGTATTAACTTTAAAATACTTTTGTAGCCCTTCATTAATGAATAGAGGCATTAATTGACCTTCTTGACCTATATTTAATATAATGTTGTCATTTATTTTCTGACTATCGCTAGCAACAGAATTCAAACTTTTTTCTATATTAGCTAAATTTTTTTGTTTTTTCTCTATTTCTGTTTTTTTGTTTGCGATTTCTATTTTTAAATTTGATATGAAGAAGAGATTTCCTAGTATTATAAAAACTATTACAGAAATAATCACAAAGGCTATATTTGTTATTACCTTATTCATTTCAACTCTCCTTTTAAAAGAAATTCGACTTTGTTGTTGTCGGTTTTTCTTAAATTGATACCAATGTATCTAAGAAGTGCACTAGGTAAAACCTTCCCTTGTGTGTCTACTGGATTAGTAGTAAGACCGTCAGAAAAATCACTAACATCAATAGAATTATCGGCAAATCCATGAATAATGACAAATTTACCGCTAAAATCTTCTTTTATTTGTTGTTCTGAAATTGGAGTTGAAAGCTTACTTTCGTATATAGCGGGTTTAGTCTTTATTTGTTTAGATTTCTTTTTGATTGTTTTGGGCTTGGGTTTTGTTTCTTCTTCCGGTTCAGAAAAAATATCATAACTATCGATGCTTTCTGATTTTGAGGGTTCAGAATAATCATCGTCAGTATTGGTTTCTTCACTGAAATCAGAACCCATAATATCATTTTCCATTTCTTCTTTGGTTTTTAGATATATTTGTTCTGCTTCTTGCTGATTTCTTACAAGAATTTCTGCTATTTCTAAGGATTTAGGTTTGATTTTATTTATTATTTTTATAAGATAGTTTAAAGAATCCTTACTTGATATTATAGGTTTTACTAATTCTAAAGAATTCTTTGATAGTTTTATTGGATTAGCTTTTTCTGTAGCATTTTTTTCCCCAAATATCTCGTTAGCTTCATTTAATTTTTTATCTAAATCTTCAGCTTCTATTATTAAATTTCCAAGTTCTGCTTCTTTTTCTGTATAAGAATAATACAAAAATGCAGACACTATTAAGAAGGCTATTATGCCTAGTATTACGGGAACTGTATCTGCTATTTTTTCTAGATTTTTTTCCTTTTCTTCTTTTTTTATTAAGGTTAATAAATCCAAATTTTCAGAGTCTTCTCTAAAGTCTGCTAAACAACCTCCGATTGCTGGAACATAGGGTAAAAGACTTAAATTATTTTCTGAATTCATATTGTCGCCAATATTTACTGAAAGAATAGGGCTAATGTCTATTTCTGAAGAAACATCTACGGAATTAATCTTTGTTGGTGAAAAATAATTTTGTTCATAATTAAGAACTTCAGGTATAGCACTTCCTCCACCCATAAAAAATAGTGCATCAACTTGGTTTAACTTGCTCACAGCTCTAAAATAGTCGAAGCTGAAACGTATTTTTTGAGAAAACATTTCTAGTTCATTTTCTCTAGGAGGATTTGTCAATTCTGAGGTTCCTGTAGGAATATAACGATAAAACTTAAGTTTTCCTGCAGAAAAGATGTTTAAATGGGTGCCTGAATGACCAAAATTTACTATGGAAAGAGCAGGCAAACCAGCTATGTCTACGATAGGTTGTAAAGATAAAGAAGAAAATACATCTGTATATACTGAATCAGGTTTTATTCCTGTATTTTCAAATAGTTTAAGATGTGCATTCAATAGTGGTAATGGAACTACTGCTAATGCGATAGATAGTGGATTTCCTCTAGTTATACAATATGAATAAGTAAAAGGTCCTTCTTTATAATGTGGTGAGAGAAGTTTTTTGGCTTCCCATGGCAATACTTGGTCTAATTGATCGGCCTTAACAGAACTTGGAAGATCAAGTAATTTTACTTGTAGGTCCCTGTTGTAAAATAAAGAAATAATCTTTTTGCATTTTTGCAAATCTAAACTATTTGCTAGATTAGATATAGCTTCAGTTATTTGTTTATTGTATTCTTCTTCTTTTACGAAGGTATCAAAGGGAGTTAAATCAACGCTTTCTGTTTTTAATAATCTTTTGCCTTTGCTATTGATTTCAATAACTATAGCTTTAACAGATTTTGTTCCTATATCTATAGTTCCATAAAGACCAGGAGTTAGCTTTTTATTCATATTTCCTCCGTAAACTGACCACAGCCATGTCTTCCTTTAGATCGGGTGATGCCTAGTCTTGAAATTGTTCGACGAGATACTTCTTTATTCCCTTCCAATAAAATGGCTTCTGAATAAAGATTTATAAGATTTTTATTTTGGGTTGCTTTAACCGAAACTTTTATTGTTCTATTTGGTTTTAGTTCTGATGTATAAGAATGGTTAAACTGTTTAAAATTTTTTCGAAGTTTAGCTAAGCCTTTTTCAAGGCCACCATCAGCAGCATGGAAAACAATAACATCAATAGCTTCAGATCTGCTTAAATCAAGAGTAATAGTGCTTATTTCTTGACTACCAGTAACCAAAAGAAAAACTACTGTTGATACAAGAAAAGTTAGATAAATGCTAAAACCTCTTCGATTCATACAGACCTCCTTCTAAAACAGAAAAGGCGGGCTGTTGTTTCATCTCTTTCTGCGATTCCATTACGGTTTTTATCTTCATAAATACTTACTTTGATAAAATAGGTTTCTTTATCTTTTTGTGTTATATCTAAGCCACAAAAACCAAAACCATAAGGACATTTTACGTTTTCTTTAAGACTCTTTATGCTAATGTCTAGATTATTGTTTTTTAGTATTTGATTTCTTATCCAGATTCTAGCTTCTGTAAGACAGTTTCTTTCTTTCCAGGAATTAGCATAAACTTTATATTTTAAGTTACTCCAATCTAGTAAGTTTAATAGAGCTGTAATGGTTAAACCCATAATAAACATAGAAATTGTAACTTCTAGCAAAGAAAATCCTTTTTTATCCATTTTTATTTTCTCCTTGCTCAGGTAAAAATAAAAAGGATTCTAATTGTAGTTCTCTGTCAGAGTTAGTTACCCTGACTTGTAGTCTTACTACTTTTTCTGCGTCTGGAACTGTTACTATGGTAAATAGCTTCCAGCCTGGTTTTAGTCTGAATCTGCTATTTAACTTTTTGTTTTTATCAGCTTTAAGATTTCCACATAATAACTCTGATTTGGCGAGTTCTATTTCTCTTTCTGCTAAAAAAGCGGCTTCAGATTCAAAATTTGCATAATTATTTAGTTGTGAGGAAATTTCAAAACCTGAAAAGATTATTGCTAAGGAGCCAGATAAAATTAATAACGATAAGATAGCTTCAATTAAGCTAAAACCTTTTTTTATATTTTGTAAATGAAATTTAATCATAATCTTATCGTTATTGTCGCTAGACTTCCATTTGGATTGATTAATAACATATTCAAGCTATTAATATCTTTACCATCAATTTTGAAATTACCTGTTTTATCTATTTCAATGAGTTTTGGAATGCTATTTTGGTATATTTCAGGAATTCTTATAAAGGAATTTGTAGAGTCTTGATTTATAAAACTCTTTTGTTGTTCGTTATAAGTAATTCTTATATTTAGATTTCGCAGCTTAGCTCTATTTTTGCAACTTTGAAAAAAAGTTTGCAATTTGTCATGTATCAATCTTTCATTCGTGTCTTTTATAACACCAGAATAAGTGCCAACTGCAGCTCCAGATAAAATTCCAATAAGGATAATTACTATTAGAATCTCTATAATTGTAAAGCCAGAATTATTTAATTTGCCATTTTTTGTTTTCGGTCTGTGGAGACGTAAATGACTTTCAGAATTTGGCTTTACAAAGCTGATTTTTGAGCTGCAGCATATCAGCATAATTCTTTATTTACCAATAATGGTGAGCACTGTCTTTTTGACCATCTGCCCCCATTTGTCCATTCATACCAATCCATCTGGTTCCTAGTCTTATACCACAAACAACTCCGCGTCCGCCCATTTTTCCATCAGAGCCTATTATCCATAGAGAGGTATTGTCTGTGTTGTAGAATCTATAACTGGAACCGTTCCAGGTATAACCCCAACGATTTGCTGCTTCTGGACAAATAAAAAGTTTAACGTCCTTTGCTGTATCGTTAAGTTGCAAAAGTGCATTTGAATATTTCCAACGCATATTACCAGAGCGATCAATCCACGTCCATCTGTTTTTGCCTGTATCTAACTCGAAGTTTTTAGCTTCCCAAAGAGAAATCAAGCTTTCTATCCCTTTCTGATTAGAAAGACAGGATTTTGCACGTGCCATAGACGCAATACTCTGATAACGAGGTATTGCAATAGACACTAGAATACCTATTACTAGGACTACAATTAACAGTTCAACAAGTGAAAAACCTTTTCTCATATCGCCTCCACATTTTTGGCTATAGGTTTCATATTATATTATAGAATAATAATTTATCCTACAACTTTAACAATGTCAAATAATGGTAAGTACATTGATAATGCAATAATTACAATGAATATTGCCAGAAACAGAACTAGAGCTGGTTGTATCAATGAAACAGCTGTTTCAAGAGCCATTTCCATATCTCTTTCAAATATATTTCCTGCTTTTTCAAGCATATCACCCATATTACCACTACGTTCTCCAACATCTGTCATCAAAATAATGCTTTCAGGAAATAGGTTTCTATGTCTTCCTATCGATTGTGAAAGCGATTCTCCTCGGCTGACAGATTCTCTTACGTCATTCATTGCTTCTTTGTACATTATGTTGCTTAAAGCTTTTTCTACTGCTTGCAAAGACGTTAATATAGGTACTCCGCATCGAAGCAATGTACCAAGTATACGGGCAAACAAAGCTATTTGTATATGTTTTAAAACATTTCCCAGAACAGGCATTTCAGTAAAAATTTCTGTAACTACTTTTCTGCCTTTAGTAGTACTCATTATAATTTTCCATATCATAATCATCAAAGCTATTGCTAAAATTATTATTAAATAGTGATTGGAAAGAAAGTTTGAAACATTTAGAACAAATTGGGTTATTCCAGGAAGATCATGTCCGGTACGTCTGGTTCCTTCTATAAACTTTGGAAAAACGAATACTAATAAGCTGACAACAACTATTAATGAACTTATTAAAAGGAAAAAAGGATAAATCATAGCTTGAATTACTTTTTTCCCTAGTTTATACATAGTGTCATATATATAAGAATATCTTTCTAGAACTTCTCCAAGCATACCTCCTACTTCACCTACTTCAACCATAGTAATGAATAGAGATGGAAAGACTTCTTTATGACTTTTTAATGCTTCAGAAAAAGATTTGCCTGATTCAATTTTTTCTTTTACTTCTTTTAATAGCAATCTTAAAGAAGGGTTTGAAACCTGTCTTTGAAGAGCGTTTAAACTCATTAACAAAGGACAGCCAGCAGTTATTAAGTTAGAAAGCTGGATAAGAAAAAAATTCATGTCTTTATGAGGAATTCTCAAATACTTTTGGGGAGTATTAACTATGGTTTGGAGAGTTGCTTGGGTAACTTCAACTACGATATAATTTCTATCAGAAAGCCAAACGCCAACGTCTTCTTTTTTTTCAGCTTCTAATTCGCCTGTTATTTCATTACCACTTATGTCTATGGCTTTATAAGAATATCTCATATAAAGGTTTTACTCCTAAGCGGTAACTCTTCTTACTTCTTCGCCACGTGTCAATCTTAGAACTTCTTTAATAGTTGTTACGCCTTTAACAGCTTTTTGTAAGCCGTCGACACGCATTGTTCTCATACCAGATTTTACGGCTGCTTGTCTAATATCACGAGCAGAGGCAGAATTGAGTATCAATCCATGAATTTCGTCATTTATTGTCATAATTTCATGTATAGCTGTTCTTCCTGTATAACCAGATTTTCTGCAGGTTAGACAGCCTTTGCCTCTGTAAAGTTTTACATTATTAAATCCTGATTCTTTTAAAACTTCAATATGTTCTTCGTCTTCCACATCATAAGAAACACGACAAGATGGGCATATCTTTCTTACTAAACGTTGTCCTCCGACTCCTATCACAGCAGAAGCAACTAAATAAGGTTCAACTCCCATTTCTATTAATCTTGTTACCGCAGAAGCAGCATCATTTGTGTGAAGTGTTGAGAAAACTAAATGCCCGGTTAATGCTGATTCTATTGCTATTTGTGCTGTTTCGAAATCTCTTATTTCACCAATTAGGATTACGTTGGGGTCTTGTCTTAAAATTGAACGTAGAGTTCTTGCAAAAGTTAGACCTATTTCTGATCTAACTTGAACTTGATTTATGCTGGGAATTAA
Organism: uncultured bacterium; assembly: GCA_946407375.1. Classification (GTDB taxonomy): domain Bacteria; phylum Muiribacteriota; class Ozemobacteria; order Ozemobacterales; family Ozemobacteraceae; genus RUG334. The sequence continues at coordinate 62,987 of CAMJNS010000001.1, read as the reverse complement.
ATATTCTACAGGATCTTCAACTGTTGTTATGTTGATTTCAGGGCTTTTTACGAAGTTAATTGCCGCATATAGTGTGGATGTTTTCCCTGAGCCTGTAGGTCCAGTCATAAGAACAATTCCGTTTGGGGCGGAAGACAATGTTTTAAAAAGTCTAAGCAATTTTTCGTCGAAACCAACTTGGTCTAGAGTTAATGATAAACGGCTTTTGTCGAGAATACGAATAACTATTTTTTCCCCAAAAACTGTAGGAAGAGATGAAACACGTAAATCTATACTTTTATTTTGAACCTTAACTTTTATACGACCATCTTGAGGAAGACGTTTTTCGGAAATATCCATTTGAGCCATAATTTTTAAACGAGAAATCAATTCACTTTGAATTGATTTTGGAGCTTTCATTAGTTCATTTAAAATACCATCAATTCTATAACGAACTCTGACAACTTCTTCGTCTGGCTCAATATGAATATCACTTGCTTTATCGTTAATTGCTTGTTGTATAATAGTATTGACTAAATTGATAATCGGAACTTTTTGTTCGTCTTCGTTTAAGTCAAATGTTGTAAAAAAGCTTTCGTCTAAGGTAACTTCTGTTTTTCGTTCAGCAGCAAGGTTGTCGACAGCATTCTGTAAACTTTCTGTGTTGCCGTAATAATGCTTAATGGCAGCTTCAATTTGAGACTCTGGGCTAATACCTATTTCAAGTTCATAACCTGTTTGGAATGTTATTTCATCTATAATGAAGACATCTAGAGGGTCGGCCATTGTAATTTGAAGTCTATTTCCTTCTAGTTTAACTGGAAGGAGATTATGGCTTCTTACAATGCCATCAGGTATCGTGGTAAGAACTTCTGGGGTTATAGTTGTTTCATTTAAATTTATATAAGGTATATTCATTTGGGTGGCAAGAGTAGTAGCTATACTGTCTTCTGTCGTTAGACCAGTATCTACAAGTACTTTGCCTAGTCTTTTCCCTAATGTTTTTTGTTTAGAAAGAGCTTCTTGCAGTTGCTGCAAAGAAATTACGCCAGCTTCAACAAGAATGTCCCCTAGCCTCTTTCTTTGTGGTTTCCCAGATTGTGGAACCATTTATATAACCCTTTTATCTTTTCCAAAAACTTTTTCTAGCTATTTCATAGCTAGGATTAATTTCTAATGCACGTCTAAAAGCCATCATTGCTTCGTTGCGAAGCCCTTTTGCTTCAAGAGCTTGACCTAATTTATAATAACCGTCTGCAAAACCTGGATACTTTTGAATATGTTGACGTAATTGTCTGATTAGTTCGTCAATTAAATCGTTATTGTCTAGCAGTACTGCTGTTTCATAACAATAGTCTTCTGTATCTCTAGCTTGGTATTCAGCAAAGAAAAGTGCTATAACTTTTTTATATTCGGTTAAAGCTTCATCTTTTCTGTTTAAGGTTTCAAGAATTTGTGCTCTTTCATTGATTGCTTCACGATATTTGGGATTAATCTTGAGAGATTCATCTAATTCTTTTAGGGCTTCTTCTAATTTTCCAGAGCTTCTTAAGGCTAAAGCCAAATGAAAATGAGCATCAGGCCAATTGTTTTTTTCTAATACATTGATAAAAGCTTTTTGCGCTTCTTCGTATTTACCTGCATTTAATAATGCTTTGCCTAAATTATTCCAATATTCACTAGAAGGTGATGTTTCAATGCATTTACGATATTCAGATATTGCTTCTTCTATTTTTCCGATTCTAAAAAGTGAATTAGCAAGACTGCATCTAAGCATATGATTGCTAGGATCAGCTTCTAACTTTCTTTTGTTTTCTTGGATTGCTTCTTCAAGTAAACCTTCGCTATAATAGGATTTTGCGTAATTTTCAGTCATTGAATCACCATTACTCTTTTTTTTCTGAAGTTGGTTTTAAATTCAAAAGTAATTCTTTTTTCTTAGAACTTTCATCTTCAGATTCCATTTTTACATCGCCAAGTTTTACAGATGTGGGACTGCCAGGTACTGTTAAAGGAGCTGGTCCTTGTATTTCTTCTGGTCCTTTATTTTTTTGCTCAATTTGTTTTTCTATTTCTTCTGCTTGAGCTTTGGCTTCAGCTGTTTTGGGGTTTTCCCAGTTGCGATATTCTTCTTCTGCTCCAGAGGGAGAATAATACTGCAAGAATTTTACAACATCTGCTGAATCATTCATTAGTTCATGAAAGGTTTTGGGAGGAACGAAGGCAGTACTGTCTTTCCCTAAAATTTTAGTTTCTGTGCCTATTCTTACGGTAAGGTTTCCTTCAAGTACATAAATGATTTCCGTAACATATACGTGTCTATGGCTAGTTACATGTGCACCAGGCAAATATGTTAGATGAGTCATTGCGGCTATTGAAGGACCGACTCGATTAGTGTCGACTAGTATCTTCGCCCCAATACGTTTATCTGGAGAAGTGTTGTAAACTGCATCATCAAAGGCGATGAAATTATGCGACTTGGGTTCTTCTGCTGTTTGCTTATTATTGTTTTTGGCAAACAAAGGAGAAGACAGCAATAAGGAGGTTATAAGAATATAATTAATGTTTTTAATCAATGTACTTTTCATAATGGGAAGTTTAGCTTTATTACTTGTTGTTGTCAAGAAATATAGAGAATTAATTAATTAAATTTTACATTTATGTAAGTTGACTAATTTATATTAATAGAATAAAATAATAATATCTCTAAATTTTTTATTACTACTATGACCTGTAAAATAAGCTATTTATATCGTTGGGTATGTTTTATGACTGTACTCCTAATGGCTGTTTGGCTAGAAGGTTGTTGTGGGCGTAAAAAGTTGACTGATAAAAAAAATGGTAATTCCACTTTAGTAGAGAATATTAAAAAAAAATCAAATAAAAAACTTGATAAAAAAAATAAAGCTCTATCTGTAAGCGAGAATGAATTTGGTGATATAGACATAGATTTATACGGTGAGTTACCGTTAAGACCTAGTGACGAACGAACTAACGAATTGTATGAAAAGTTTGAATATGCAAATAAGATGTATAAGGACCGCAATTACGATAGTGCCCTTAGAGAAATAGAACGAATCAAACAAGGTGTAAATAATGATCCTTATCTTATGATGCAGATTTATGCTTTTGAAGCAATGGTATATGGTAAGAAAGAACAGCCAGGGCGACGCAAACATTCATATAAGAAGATGATGGAAGCTATGACAGAAGTTCAAAAGGATAAAAGATACAAAAAGGCCTATTTAGATGGGATGATTTGTCAAGATTTTATAGCTTCTGCTACAAAAATTGGAGATAAAAAATATGACTTCGAGTAAACGTGGATCTGTGTTTTTGTTAACCCTTACGTTACTTACAGTAATATTTATTATGGGGTTCGCTTTTACATTTTTCACAGGTTCCGAAGACTATTCTTCTTCAATGTCTTATGAATCAGAAGTCGCTTTTAGTCTTGCCGAATCAGCTATAGAAGAATTTGTTGCCAGACTAAAAAATTCATTGAATCATGATGATAGTAATAACCAACTATATAAGGTTTTAAGGGCTCATGATTTAGATGTATCTAAAGACATAACTCTTGATGCTAATCAGGTTGCTAACCTTACTGTTTTTACTAGAGAAATCGCTAGACAAACCTATGGGTTAAGATTTGAAAGAGGATTAACAAGTTCAAATGATTTTATTATAAATGCAACATTGAGATTGCAACATATAAATCCTGTAGAAGCCTCTAGTGGTGATAATGTTCTTTACAAGATTAAACAGGATTTGAAAGAAAAGCAGGGCGACTTGATTGTTACTGCTATTGTTAAATTTAAAGGTCACGAAGCTAAAGTATCTTTAAATTTTTTGATTAGATGTGTTAAAACTTTTGTGCCACCTTATAACTATTTTACTTTATTTGTAAGAGATGCTAGTGTTGGTGGTAATTCTAATTTTAATACTTACCCATCTTCTATTTTGCAGAATCAACGTCTTAGATTAGATAATGGTTGGAATTTTGTTAAGGCTAATTTTGATCCTGTTCGAGACTACAGCGGTAGTGATGGTTGGGAAGATATGCTTTCAAGAACTGGTGAAAAGGCTGTTACTCCTCCAGGTAGAGTTTTCTTAGGGCAAGATCTTAATACTTTTTCAAATACTGGTACTTCTGTTTACATTCGTTCTACAAATGGGGCTAAGTTGTTATTTGGCAGTAATGATGATTATGACCCTAATGAAAATGTAAAATATATGATGAATGGGCAAGATAATGCCTTTTTGCTTTTTGACGTTCCTTGGACTGGAATGAAAAATTATGTTAAAAAGTATATGGTATTGCAGGGGCAAGAAAAAACCAAAGATGGTATTTTATGGTTTACAGGATGGGGTAATAAAAATCAAGTTAGAATATTTAATGTTGGTTCAGGCAAAGAATTATTAGAAAGTGTGCCTAATGGTCCCCCATCTTTTATTAATTGTTTTAAGAGCTATGAAGCTTATACTGGGACTATGGTAGGACAATACGAACAAGGTACTGCTGAAAGGTTGTTCATGGAACGTATGACTCCAAATTTGGAGCTTAGTGGATTCCATCCTTTTGGGGTTGCTCTGCCAACTTCGGCAACCAATTACATGCCAAAATCAGGTGCTGATTTTTCAAAAGTATCTCCTACTTTGATTTATGGACCAGCTGTGAGACAGTATTTTAGAGCTGTTCAGCTTAAGATAGATAAAACAGGTGAAGAAATTGAGTTGCCATATGTAAACGATAGTATATTTAATATGCTTGGGATAGAAGATGATAAAGAAATGAATGCAACTCAAGCAAAGATGCTTTTCCTAAATGCAGGTGTTCCTATTGACCATGTTAATAAATTAATTAAAAATTGGAATGATTTTCCAGAAGGCTTACATGAATATAAAAAATACAAGAACTTTATGAGCGATTCTGGTATGGAACTCTATAATAAGGGTCTTGCCCATTTCCTTAATAGAATTCAGGATAAACAAGAAGAATATAAAGGTAAGTTAAAGGATTATATGGGTGGTTATCTAGAAAGTGCTCCTTATCCTTATGGTTCCGTTCCTTCTGATATGGGTACTGTAATAGGACAATCTCCTATGAGAGAATTTTATGAAGGTGCATTAAGCTATGCTTTACCAGGAGATTTGGCCCAAGCCTTTTTAATGGATTTTTATTTTATTCCTCGAAGTACAGAAGATTTCTTTAGAGGAAGAAAAACTGTTGCTATTGGTGGAGTTGCTTACGACAGATTCTTTTATAAATATGTAGATAATGTTCAGTCTTATATGAGTGGTGCAAATAACCAGACGTTAGAACTTAACGGAATTCTTGCTCTTAATGATTCCGATGATTTAGCTTTAAGAAATTTAAGGTATAGAGGTCATGGAATTATATACTCTAGCCCAGGTATGATGGGTGGAGACATTGCGATTAAAGGAGATTTCCTATCAGTAGATACTCCAGATGAAGCAGCGTTAGAATCTTCGCTAGGTAATCATTTAATAACGATTATAGCACCTCAGATTGCTATTAATACTGAACAGGCACAAGGAAATAGGTGTTTGGTAGAAGCAAATTTAATATCTGTTTGTCGACCTTTAATTATAAAAGGACCAAAACCTATTACCATAAAAGGTACTGTGGTCACACCTTATTTGGATTTAAAACAACATCTCCCAGAAGTAGATCAAGAAAATGTAATAATATATAATCCATTAAATGGTATTTGGCGTAATCAAAGACCTGAATTGATGGATAGCATGTATGTTGCTAAAATAGTAACAGGCGGAGTTGGAAAATTCGATTGGAAGTATGAAAGATGATTAGCAAAAACCGAAAAGCATTTACAATGGTTGAAATACTTGTTGTGCTTGTTTTAATTTCTTGTGGATTATTGCCCGTTTATTCTTTATTAAAATCTGGGCAACAAAGAATAAGTAGAGCTGATAATAGAATTATTTCAACATTGATGGGTGCTTCAGTTTTAGAACTTGCGAGAACTTTAGGTTATGATAAAGCTCAGAAAATAGCTAAAGACGATGATTTTGTTGACTTAAAAATTATAGCTGATAAAAATGGTTATGAAATATCTGAGCCAAATTGTTCTTTAACATTAATTGAACCCGCTCCAGAAGGTTCAAAGGCTCAATATTTGCTTAAAGTCGAAGTTGTTGTTAGAGCAAAACATCAACAGGTTAAAGGAAATGAAATTCCTGATTTAACTTTTGTTACTGTTTTAACAGATCCAAGGTATAATTATTATTAATATGATGAGTAATTATTTAAACAAAAAACGAAAAGCTTTTACTATGGTAGAAGTTATTTTCACTATGGGTATATTTGTATTGCTTTCTGGTTCTGTTTATCAGATATTTAAGTCTTTTAATCAATCTTTTTTACATTCTCAGAATAAGTTAGATATTTTACAAACTACACGTATTATAATGTCTGGTTTGAGAAATGAATTAAGAAATGCTGCAGCAAAGCCAGAATTGCGTAATGGAATGTTGAATATTCCTATGTCTGCTACGAAGACAATGGTATATTTTTACGATGAAGAAACAAGAAGAATGTATCGTGGTGAAAAAGGAGCAATAGACGAACCTGACCCTGATGTTTCAGAAATGAAACAATTTTTATTTGACGATGGTCAGATTTTATCTTTCGAATATGACTTCAGTTATAGGGATGCAAATGCATTTGTTGAATCTGAATTAACACTTAATGCTCAGGTTTGGGTTAAAGTTTCAATGAAAATTCTTTATTCAGAAAAGTTTAATAAACTTTCAGAAGAAGATAAAGCAAAGATATTAGAAAATCCAGATGATGATCCTAGAGTAAAAACTATTTTTATGGTTATTACTCCTCGTAAGGTTAACTGGGTTTTACAGGCTACACAATAAGAAATACTATTTTTTATATATTTGAAAGCTTCAAAGCCTTTTATTTCTCTCTGTCTAGGTTTATAATTGATCCGTTGTTTTTAAGACGAGAAAAAAATTATAAGTAAAATTACCCAGCACGCTTTTCAGACTTCCTCTTTTATAACAAATTTTATGATTTTTGCCTTTAGATTGCTTAGTATTGCTCGTAATTGTAAATTGTTAATCCAATTAGTTACAATTTTTTTAAGATGAAATAAGCCAATAAAATACTCCCCTTTAAAAAGAGAGAGTAGAATATGATTCTTTCCAAGTTTTAACTTTACATAATTTGCTTTTACCCAAGTTTTCAGACAAAAGTTCTTAAGAGGAGGAGAGGTTTTTTATATGTGCCATACTATAGCAATTATAGAGAAATAAAAAAGCCTCAATTATATATATAATTGAGGCTTTTTAAGTTTACTTAATATTACTTAGAGGCAGTTACCTTTTTGTAGTTTTCATAAGCTTCAAGATATTCTTTATGAGCTTGATTTATTTCAGTACTGTTAGCACCATCACGAGCTGCAGTAACATATCTCTGATAAGCTTCCTGATACTTCTGAGTAGCTTCTTGTATAGACATATCTACTGGAGTTACATTTGTTTTTTCAACAACAGGACTCTGAGCTTTATCATTTGATAATGGAATACTATCAGAAAGAACTACTTTATCTTCACCAACAGAAACTGTAGTAGAATCATTAGCTTCTTTTTCAACTACTGGAGCGAATACTACGCCACCTGTGATAGAATTATCAAGTTTCTTAACTAATTTATATGCTACTTTACCTAATAAACCACCTAAGAATACGCCAGCTACCATTCCAACAGGACCAGAACCAGCGAGTGCAGCATAACCAACAGCAGCTCCACCTAATGTGGCAACGTTAGAAAGTCCACCAGCTGCATAATTAGCTAAAACTCCACCAACTACATAACCTAATATACCACCAGCGATTGTGCCAAGAGGTGGACAAAAAGCTGAACCCATTGAAGCACCAGCGATAGCACCACCAATGTTTCCTAATATTTTTGCATATGGTTTAACGAAGTTAAGGACGCTACCAAGAACTCCTGCTCTTGCGGCAATAGGAGAATATAGAGCGAAAACGAAAGAAAGAATCAAAACGTAAGCAATACTTTTATTGCGGGATAATTTATGGATCATAGCGACCTCCACTTTTTCTTGTAAACTTATGTTCTAATTATAACGAATATATTAAGAAACCGCAAGGGGGTATTTTATAATTGTGTACACTTTATTAAAAATTTAAGCTATAAGCTGTAAGATGAAAATGATAGAGAAAGATATGATTAAAAATTCCATTTAGAACTTCTATCTTCTATCTTATATCTTATATCTTTTATCTAATTATTATAAATGTAGCCTTGAATAGATTTGTCACTATCAGAATTATCATATTCAAAAATAACCAAATAGAAGTTTCTATTTTTTATGCTATCAAGTTGATTATCTTTAAATATCCATTTTCCATCTTCTTCACGTCCAACAATTCTTGTAGTTGTAAGCATATTCATTTCTGGTAAAGCTACTAAATAAATATTAGAACTTACTACCCAATCTTCTGCTTTGTTTGCATATATTTCTGCAATCAATTCTCCTGGTTCTATTTCTATCTCATCTTCTTTATTTTTGGTCTTATCATCTTTTCTTATGCTTCGAGTATCTTTTTTAGTATTTTTTATACGCTTAATACTTCCTTTTTTGTATTTTAAATCTATTGTCCAGGGTTTCCCTAAAAAACTTCTTACAAAGCTTTGTCCTTCATGATTAACTCTACTTGTATTGAAAGTTGAATCTTCATCCATAATATATCTGGCAATTAAATATCCAAGTTTACTTTTTTGAAGTTGATTTAAATATTTGTTGCCAGATAGTGAAATTAAGTCTTCAATACAATCATCACTAAGCTTTTTCCCTGAATAAAGCATTGCTTCAATTCTTAATAGCTTTGCTGATACTCTGTTGCTATTTGTCATAACACTTCTATTATTAATTTTATTTAGTATTTCTAAAGATTTTGAAAACTTGCCATTATAAAAATCTATTACAGATTTGTTGTATTCTAAATCGCCAGGCATTTGTTTTGGAAATATTAAAGAAGCGTCAGAATAGGTTTCTGTTGAATAAGGACCGCCTAGCTTTTTTAATATCGAAGCTGCTATTTTGGCTTCCATATCGTATTTTTCTTCTTTTGTTATTTCGTAAAGCTTTTTGTATATTCCTTCTAAAAGCCATATTGATTCATCTACCATAGGATAATCTACGGGTGAAACTACTTTAAATCTGTTTAATGTCTTTGCAGCTTCTTCATACATTCCCATACAGCCAAGAACTAAGGCTTTCATATGTATCCATTGATAATCATAGCTTTCATTTGCTCCAGATATTGGTATTATTGGAGCAAAACTGAATTCAGAAAGTATTCCATATGCATCTGCGGCCATACCACCTTCAGCTAAGCATTCAATTAATTTTAGTTTTACTTCACGGTCTGTTTGGGGCATTCCAAAAAGTTTAAATTCTCCTATATAACTAGGAGCAATTCCTAAGCATCTTCTAAAACTTATTATGGCTTCATCTAAGCTTTCTTGTCTTTCTCTACTTTGCTGTGTAAGCATCTTTTGTGTATAATAAATGCCTTTTACATAATTAAAATCAGCTAATATTGCCTTGGTTTTAAATGTAGAATTAGTCTGTCTTAGCCATTTCTTTGCTGTTCTGAGAGTTTCTTTGACATCTTTTGTATTTATAGTGTAAAAGGGTTCTGGTCTGTTTGCTATATATTCGCCTTTCATTAAAGCATTTTGATATTGCTTTCTTGCTTTCATGGTATATAAGAGAGTCAAATACATTCTCGATCTATCAATAGTTTCAGATTTTTTAGCTCCTTTTTCAGCATTTTCTAAAACTCTTATGATTTCATCTAAATCTCTTATTTCATAGTCACGTTCATCCATTGTTTCAAATTGTTCTTTGGCAGAAGCTAGATATTGTTCCGGAGTTATGCTTATAAGTCCTGTAGCTCCTCCTTGACAACCAGACAGAGTTATAGCTAAATAGCAGGCTATAATAAAATATATTCCTGTTTTTAAAATGCTTTTAATAGTAATCATTTGTTTGTCCCTTTGTTTCTTTTTCTTTACTATATTATTGTTATTATTATGATTAGAAATTTTTAAGTTTAATAGATACTCTGCCTTTGTTATAACCGCTATTTGCCGGTTTGTCGAAGAAAATAATGAAGTTCTGTTCGATCAGTCTGTTTACTAATTCTTCAATTTTACTAAATCTATAGCGGTCATCTTCATATTTTGGACCTAATTCTATGAATTTATTATCTTCAATAAAGAACAAGTATTGAATTACAGAGAAAATTCCTTCTGGAGCGTCACGATTTTTGTCCAGATAAAGGTTAACAACGTCAACTTTAGGTATACGTGTAGTGTCTTTACCCAATTGTTCTGCTTTTTGTTGAAGCTGTTGATAAAGTTCTTTTGTATCGCCCCAATCTTTGGCTTGAATCATTGCACAGTCCAAATCGTATTCAAGATCGCCAGACCCTTTACAGTGATACATTGTTGGTCTTTCAGCATCGTTTGAGGCATCTATTAAACAACCTTCCTTGGAAAGAGAACTAATTGTCATAATAGGATTATTTAGTTCGATACTTAAGCCCTTTAATTCTGTTGATATTTCTTCAACTTTGAATTTTTCATCCATGTAATTTCTGGAAAGAGGCATTTTTTGAATATAATCAACGAAAATCATAATATCGTTTGTGTTAAAGTCTTGCATAACGTTATATGCATAAGAACGAATCCTGTCGATTGTATCTTCTTTTGTGGCCTCTATAATATAGAAGTAATTCATATATTCTTGCATTTTTTTCCAGCCACCGGAAAATTTTGCATCATTTATCATGTCTGAACGAATTTTCTTTCGTTGAAGCATGTCAGGGTTTAAACGGCTTTCTTTTGCAAGCAAACGATAAGTTAAGTTCTTCTTAGTTTGTTCATATGTAAAAAACAAAACTGGAATTTTATTTAAAGTAGCTACTCTAGTGGCTAATTCTAGAGTGAAAGTTGTTTTACCACGTCTAGGAGCTCCTGCTATAGCATACATAAAGCCTTTTCTGAAGCCAGATACTGCTTGACATAGATAATGCATTGGTTCAAAGGAATAGCCGATAATGTCTATTTCACCTGTAACTTCACGTTGGTCTATATCGTTGATAATGTCTCGCATTTCTTCTTTTACAAGATTAATGCGTTTTGTTGTTTTTGATTTTTGAATATCTCTAACGTCTTGGATAACTCTATTTGTGAATGTTTCTATTGTAATACTGTTATCTGTTGGAGGGGTTTCTATATATCCACTAATATTCTGAGCAACTTCTTTAAGTTTTCGTTTGAGAGCCTGTTCTTTTAGAAGTTCCAGATACTTTGTTGCTTGTTCAACACTTGGTGGAACAGCATCAGATATTTTATCAAGCAATCTTGTTGCTGTGTCATCAAAAATGTTCATTTGGCGCAGTTTATTTTTCAGAATTATTTTATCTACTTTGGAAGCAGAAGAACTTTCGTCTCTTAAAGAAAGAATAGCTTGATAAATACTTCTTGTATGGTGGTTAGAAAACAAACCAACAGTTAATCCTTTCCCTTTTAGAGATTCAAGAACATATTGATCTTTCATAATTCCTGATAAAACTGTAATTTCTAATTCTTCATCGCCAAAACCAGTTGCAGGAGAATTAAACACTCTTTCTCTAAGTGCTTTTTCTTCTTGGGAAATATCTTTATCTTTTCTATCGCTATTGCTAGGACCGCTAATATTATCTAGAGAAGCAGCACTGACTGATGGATCTGGGGCGTAGTTTGCTTGCTGTTGCGGCCTAGGGTAAGCTGGTTGCTGGTTTTGAAATTGAGTTGCAGGTTGAATTTGTGGCTGAACTTGTGGTTGAACCTGCGGACGATTTAAATTAAATCCTTGTTGAGGATTTTGTTGATTTATGTTTGGTCTAGGGGTTGGAATCTGTGGAACAGCTTGTTGTTGAACTGGAGTTGAAGGAGTAACAGGGGCTATGTTGGGTTGATTGTTTTGCTGCCTTGAAGGTGGTGTGGGAAAAGAATTGCGTAGTAGACTATTTAAGGAAAAACCACCTGTAGGACGTTGCTGTTGCTGATTATTGCTTTGGCGAAGTTGAGCACATTCAGGACAAATGTTTCCAGAAATAACAGGTTTGTTGCAATATTGGCAGTTAGGCATTTTATTAAGTTACTCCAACATATGATATTTTTTAACTATTGTACTATGTTTTAGTGTTGCTAGTAAAATAGTAATTTAGTTTTTATTCATTAATAGGCAAAGTTATCGGTAATTATTGACAATCATAGAAAAACAATGTACCATCTTACAATCTATAATTATATTGATAATGAAAATAAGTAGGAGCTTATGAACAAATTCGCCCTTAAAAGCTTGATAGCTATTATTTTTCTTTTGTTTACATGTAATGTTACTTTTGCTTATGAAAGCAATGTAATTGTTGGCTTTGAAGTAGACGGCAATCAGTTAATAGAAGAAAAGATTATTCTTCTCAATATTGCTGAAAAAATAGGTGATACTCTGTCTGCTCAGGCTGTTCAAGATGATATTGCCCGAATAGGAGAAATGGGTTATTTCTCTTATGTTGGAGCAGAAGTAAAGACTGAAGGCACTGGTAAAAAGGTTGTCTTTAATGTTGAAGAAAATGCTATTGTTGGAGAAATTTCGTTAAAAGGTTGTACAAAAGTAAAAGAAGAAATTCTTCTTGATGCTATGGAATCAAAAATCGGAACAGTATTTAATAGCAAACTTCTTACACAAGATATTCAACACATAAACGATGCATTAGGCAGAGAAGGTTATCTGTTTTCTAAAGTTTCTGATGCATATGTTCAAGACCAGGGCAGTAAGATTAATATTGAAATTACAGAAGGCATTTTAGCTGATGTAAAAATTGAAGGTTTGAAAAAGACTAAAGAAAAAGTTGTTAGACGTGAATTAACTGTTAAACCTGGCGAAATATATGATAATAAAAAGATTGTTCGTGACTTGCAACGTCTGTATAATCTAGGATTTTTTGAAGAAGTTCGTCGTGACCATTTACCAGGCAAGACTCCAGATGAAATTGTTCTGGTAATTCATCTTGTAGAACAAAAAACAGGACGTGCTGGTGTTGGTGCCGGTTACTCTTCTCTTAACGGTCTTGTTGGTTTTGTAAATCTTTCTCAAAATAACTTCCAAGGAAGCGGTAAACGTGTTTACTTGAAGACTGAATTTGGTGGAGTAGAAAGCTACGAAGTTGGTTATTTTGACTCTTGGTTTAGAGATAGACCTCAGAGTTTTGGCTTAGACCTTTATAATACTGAATATACTCGTAACTTGTATAGAGACGGTGGTCATGAATGGAACGAGTATGATGAAAGAAGAAAAGGTGGAGCTATTACTCTTGGTAAGCGTCTTAGCAGAGACGTTGATTTGTCTTTCAGATTCAGAGATGAAAAGGTAAGATTAACTCCTACTACATCTGGTGTTGCATTGCCTGTAGGTGCTGTAAATGGTAGACTTCAGACTTTTGCTATGATTCTTGATAAAGATACTAGAGATAATCGTTTCAGACCTACTGGCGGTGTTCATGATACTTTCTGGGTTGAAACTACTGGTGGTGCTTTAAAAGGTGCTAATCAATACACCAAATATATGCTTTCATTGAGAAGATATATTCCTTTAAATTCAAGCAAAAAAACAGTCTTCGCAATTCAGGGGGTATTTGCCGATACATCTATAGGTGAAGGCTTTATGCCTATATATGATATGTTCTCTGTTGGCGGTAGCAGTAGTATTAGAGGTTACGAAGAAAGAGAATTCTTAGGAACTAAGATTGCTTATGCTAACTTTGAAATACGTCAGAATCTAGCCAAAAATTTTGATATAGTAGGTTTCTATGATACTGGTAGTGCTTGGGGAACCAGCTATGATAGAACAACAATCAATCGAGATAGAAAATCTGGATATGGTATAGGAATAAGGCTTCAAACACCATTGGGTCCTGTTGCTCTTGACTATGGTAAAGCTGAAGACCGCCATGACGGAGAAACATATGTGAACTTCGGTTCTTCATTCTAATAAGGAGACAGAAAATGAGAAAAAGTATTGTTAAATTTTTATTGATTGTAGGGCTTGTTGCTTGCCCTTTAATGGTTTCTGCAGCTGAATTTGGTATTATAGATGCTGCTCAGATTTTCAATAAGTATAATGAAACACAGAAAACCAAGAATATGCTTGAAAGCAAAAAAGCTTCTCTTCAAACAGAATTAGAAAAAAGAAAAAAAGAAGTTAAAGACCTTAATGATAAATATGTTGAATTAGCTAAAGATACCCAGAAAAAAAGAGATGCTAAAAAAGATGTAACAGCTAATGAAAAACAGATTGCAGAACTTCGAAAGCAGTTGGCAACTAAAGAAGGCGAATTACAGAAGTTTTTTGAAGAATCTCAAAAGGGACTTTATGCTTTAGAAGAAAAAGAAATGGGTGCTCTTTCTAAGAACTTAGATTCTAAAGTTGATACTGTTATTGGAAAGATTGCTAAGAATTACAAATTAAAAGGCGTATTTGAAAAAAGAAGTATTTATTGGCAAGACAAAACTGCTTTTAAAGATATAACCGATGAAGTTATTAAAGCTTTGAATAGTGGTAAATAACTTAATAAATAGTTATAAAAACTAAAAAAATGAGCATATCAAACGGAAAAAGTATTAGTTTAAAGGAATTAGCTGCTTTATGTGGTGGTCGTGTTGTTGGAGATGAAAATGTTATCGTTTCTTCAATTGCTTCATTAGATGTTGCAAAAGAGGGCGAATTAACTTTTCTTACTGGTAGCAAGAACTTTTCAGAAAATGCTTTGCATTTAAAAGAAGCAAAAATAGCAGCAGTTATTACCGCAGAAAATCTTCCTGAATTGCCTATTCCTTCAATTCGTCTAAAAAATCCACATTTAGGACTAATAGCTGCTTTAAACTATTTCCGTAAAGAAGTGAAGATTTCTTATCACATTCATCCTACAGCATATGTTAGTGAAACAGCTACTGTTGCTCCAGATGCAATCATTGGACCTAATGCTGTAGTAGAAGATGGTGCTATTGTAGGAGCAAAAAGTCATATAGAAGGTTGTGCTTATGTTGGCCGGTTTGCTTCTATTGGAGAAAATACCCATCTTCATCCAGGTGTAAGAATTTTAGATTATTGTGTTGTCGGTTCTAATTGTATTATTCATTCAAATACAGTTATTGGTAGTGACGGTTATGGTTTCGCTCAAGACCAGGGTCAGCATATAAAAGTTCCTCAATTAGGTAATGTAGTAATTGAAGACAATGTTGAATTAGGTGCTTGTGTGACCGTAGACCGTGCTACTATGGAGTCAACTATAATTGGTGAGGGTACTAAGACCGATAACCAAATTCATATTGCTCATAATGTTCAAATTGGTAAAAAGTGTCTGATAGTAGCACAATCCGGTATATCTGGCGGTGCTAAATTGGGTAATTATGTTGTAATGGCTGGCAAGACCGGTTGTATAGGTCATGTTAAGATTGGTGATGGCTCTACAATATTGGCTTGTGGTATCGTTACCAATAATGTTCCTGAAAAGAGCTATGTTTCAGGGTATCCTGCCAAACCACATCAGGAAGAGCTTCGTATAAAAGGTGCTTTACGTAAATTACCTGATTTATTAAAAAGAGTAAGAGACTTAGAGAATAAACTTAATGAACAAAAATAAATTTTTTGCTACGTTTTCTGTCGCTTTAATTGGGCTTTTTATAAGTTCAGCTCAAATTTTGAAAGCAGAAGATGCGCCTACTGATTTTCGTTTTAGATATTCTGGTTCTTCTGTTTTTTCAATGCCAACAGGCAATTGTACTTCTTCTGTATCCTATATTAATGACGATGGTAATTCTCATTGTTTTGTTTCCCAGAGTTTAGGAAACTTAATAGAAGTTTCTGTTTTAAGAAGACTAAGTGGGGAAAAGAAGAATGTTAATACTATAAATGGCAAACTGGCTTTAATTTGTGAAGGTCGGTTAATGCCCGCTATTAGCATTGGTGCAGCTGATGTTAATACTCAACTTGGAGACCGTATTTATTTTGCGGCTGCTTCTAAAAATTTTGAAGATTTTGGTTTCAGCATACACGCTGGTGTCTGTAGAGATCCAATTAATAAAGAAAAGAAAACTTTTTTTGGAGTAGAAAAAGTTATTTTTCCACTTCTTACTGTTGCTGCAGAACGATACGATGATGTAAATACTTATGGTATCAAATTATCGCCTTATCCTGGTGTAAGTTTGGATATTGCTCAAAGAGATGGTAAAGAAGAAATGTTTAATCTTGTTTATTCAAGAAAATACTAATTATTATGACCAAAAATAAACAACATACTCTTGCTAAAGCTGTTTCTGTTGAAGGTATAGGTCTTCACACAGGAAAAGCAGTAAAGATGGAATTCGTTCCAGCACCAGAAAATACTGGTATCATATTTATTAGAACTGATTTAGCTGGAGAGCCACGTATCAAAGCTTCTTTCAATAATGTCACCTCTACAGTAAGAGGAACGGTTCTTACGGAAAATGAAGTATCTGTAAATACTGTAGAGCATGTTTTATCTGCTCTTAGAGGTTGTGGTGTAGATAATCTTTTTGTAAAACTTTCAAATGTTGAACCGCCCATATGTGATGGCAGTGCCAAGAAATTTGTTGAAATGATAGATGAGGCTGGTAAAGTTCCTCAAGAAGCTGATCGGAAACTTTTTTATCTCAAAGAAAAGATTTCTCTTCATTCAGAAGGAAAAAGTATGATTTACTTCCCTTCAGACAAATTTGAAGTAGTATTTACTCTTTCTTATGATAATAATATTGTACCGCCAAAGACTATTGGTATTGAAATAAATGAAGATAATTACAGAAAACTTATTGCTCCATCAAGAACATTTGGTTTCGAGCATGAATTTGAGTTTCTAAAAGCTAATAATCTTGCTTGTGGTGGTAGTTTAGAAAATGCTATTGTTATTAATAATGATGGTAGTATTCGCAATCCAGAAGGGTTGCGTGATGAAAATGAGCTTATAAAACATAAAATCCTTGATTTAATTGGTGATTATGCTTTACTTGGTGGAGATATTAAGGGCACTGTTATTGCAGTAAGAACAGGTCATGGATTTAACGCTAAATTTGCTCGTCTTTTTAATGAAAAATTTAATGATGCTCTTAGGAGTAAAGAAGATAAAATGATGAACATTGATGAAATAAAGAAATGTTTGCCTCACCGTTACCCTATGTTATTAGTTGATAGAGTAACTTCGATTGTTCCAGGTGAGTCAATTACTGGTTACAAAAATGTTACTGCAAACGAAGAATTTTTTAATGGACATTTCCCTGATAAATCAATTATGCCAGGTGTATTGTTAATTGAAGCTATGGGGCAGCTTTCTGGTATATTGTTTTTATCCCAACCAGAATATAAAGATAAAATTCCTATGTTTTTAGGTATTGATCGAGTAAGATTCAGAAAACAAGTAGTTCCTGGCGATAGATTAGATATTTCTGCTAAGGTTTTAAAAACTAGAGGTCTTACAGGTAAGATGGAAACTCAGATTACCGTAGATGGTGAGCTTGTTACTAGTGCCGAGCTCTTATTCCAGTTGGCTTGATGTTTTAAATTAAGGAGTCTTTATATGTCTATTCATCCTACCGCTATTGTTGCTTCAAGTGCTAAGATTCATCCTTCTGTAGAAATAGGTCCTTATGCATATATAGGTCCTAATGTAGAAATAGGCGAAAATACTATTGTAGGGCATGGTGCAAATATTGATGGTTGGACAACTATCGGTAAAAATAATGTAATTCATTGTATGGCAGTAATAGGTGCCCCTCCTCAGGATTTAAAATATAAAGGTGAACGTACTTTTGTAAAAATTGGTGATAATAACCATTTTAGAGAATTTTCTACTGTCCATCTAGCCGAGGGAGAAGATAATATTACAGAAATAGGAAGTAATAACCTATTTATGGCATATGTTCATATAGCTCATAACTGCAAAATAGGAAACAATAATATCATGTCTAATAATGTTACCTTTGCAGGTCATTCTCAAGTAGGTGATAGAGCTGTTCTTGGCGGTTTTTCTGCTTTTCATCAATTCACACATGTTGGAGATATGTGCATGGTTGGTGGAATGTCAAAAGTTACTAAAGATGTTCCTCCTTATACCAAAATAGATGGAAATCCTGTATATGTAATAGGTTTAAATGCTGTAGGTTTAAGACGTAACAATGTGCCACGTGAATCTATTGCAAACTTAAAAAATCTTTATAAAATCTTCTTCAGATCAGGAATGAATGTTTCTCAAGTTCTTGAAAGATGGAATGAACTTGTAGCTGCTGATGATCCATATGTTCAGAAATTCTATGAATTTATTAAGAATTCTAATAGAGGTGTTTGTAAGAAAATTCATATGGGAATTACCTTAGACTCTAGCGAAGATTAAATAATTACAAAAAATAACAAATAAAAGAACGCCTTCGAAGGGCGTTTTTTTGTTGCAAGATATTTAGACAGACAAACAAAAATATAAGCTCTTGACTCTGAACTTTCTTTCTTCTAGACTTTTTATATGTTTAGATTAAAAAAACTGTTAAACCATTTTTTATCTATTTTTTTCCCTTTTCGGTGTCTTGTCTGTAAAAATAGTTGTGATTATGGGATAGTTTTATGCGAAGACTGCAAAGAAAAACTAAAAAAATCTATTCATAAACCTCAAGAAGTAAAAGACACTACTTGCGATTTTCCTATATATACAATGAGTAGTTATGATGATTTTACTTCAGATTTAATTAAAATTATAAAATACAAACCTTCCAAAAAATTAGCTGAGATTCTTGGAGAAAATTGTGCAGAGCAAGCTGATTTAAAAAGTTTCATTAAAGAAGAAGATGTTATTATTCCTGTTCCAATGCATGAGAAACGTCTTGAGGAAAGAGGTTTTAATCAAGCTTGGGTTTTAGCAGAGTCTTATGCCAAAAAGGTTGGTTGCCATTTTAGTCCAGCGATAATTAGAAAAAGGTATACTAAGCCTCAGGCTAGCTGTAATGAGTCTGAAAGAAATAATAATCTAGATAATGCTTTTGCTCTATCTTCAGATATAATAAAATCTGCTTTTAGGGGAAAACGTCTTATTGTAGTTGATGATGTGGCAACTACTGGAACTACTTTGCTAAAGTCTGTCGAGCCTTTGAAGGAATTAGAAGCCAAAGAAATAATAGCTTTGGTAGTTAGTCACTCTTATAAGAAATATAAATAACCACAAAAACAACAAAAACCAACAACAATAACACCTAATAATTATCAACCAACAACAATAAATATTAGGCTATTGACTTTAAAATAATTTAATTGATAAAATATAATTAAGCTAAAAGAACTTACCTGTTCGTCCGATAAGCATTGTGGAGGCGTCCTCCGCTAATGTAGACTAGATAATAGGGGGAAGACGTTCAGGGAGTCAGGAGGAACCATGAAGGTTTCTAATGGAATTAATGTAACTCGTATTTATCAGGAACAGCTCAAAAAAGCTCAGAACAAGACTACTAATGACAGTTTCAGCAAAATGCTTGGTAATGTCAATGGTGAGTCTTCTAATATTAGTAATGCACCAGCTTTAAAGCATGCTGCAAAGGCTAATTTAAACATTGCTATTAGCAATGCACAGGCTGAAAGAGTTGATCCAGTAGAAGTGTTTGAATTTGCTGCCGGAGCAGTTGCAAATTCTCCAGAAGTTAGAGAAGAAAAAGTTGCTCGTATAAAGGCTTTATTTGATGCGGGTCAATATAATATATCTGCTGAAGCAGTAGCAGAAAAGTTATGGGCTTCAGGAGTTATGACAGCTTCTTGGGAAGGCTAACGGCGTAAGGAAAGCATATTTGAACGAGAATGTAGTTGAACTAAAAAACATTTTAGCTGAAGAGCTAAGTGTTTATCAGAGACTTCTTGAGCTTGCGAAGGATAAAACGAAGCTTTTGGTTGACAGAAAATTAACAGAGCTTCAGGCTACCGTGGAGCAAGAGGAGAATCTAGTTCAGCGATTAATTGAGCTTGAACCACTAAGACAAGAACAAGTCAATGCGATAGTAGGTGAACCTATTATTAAGCTTGATGTTCTTGTCGAAAAGCTTTCTGATGAAAGTTTAAAAAATGAATTGATTGACATTGGTTCAAAGCTTCGTGAAGTGGTTGAAGAAATCAAAGTCATAAACGAAGGCAATCAGCGACTTGCACAAACAGGGTTAGAAGTGGCTCAACATACTATAAAAATTATGACAAGAGCACCAAAACCTGTTACTTATGGACCTGGCGGTTCTAAGTCTAATAATCAACTGAGAGGTCGCTCATTGTTTGATCATAAGGCTTGATCATTATCAACTAACTTCTTTTAATATTGAAACCAAATGCAACAGATTTCTATTCTGTTGCATTTTTTGCTTTTATTGTCCTTTTAAAACTTGCTTTATACCTTGGCAAATTCTTTCAAGGTCAGCATCTGTTAATGTTGGAAAACAAGGCAGAGACAAACATTTTCTGTAATAAGATACAGCATTTGGAAATTTTTCTCCGTGGAGTTTATCTGTATAATAAGGTAACATTGGCACAGGAATATAATGAACTTGGGTGCCAATTCCTAGTTTGTTTAATTCATTCATAAAAGCAGCACGAGTCATACCTGCTTTTTCAAAGTCTATTAAAACAATAGCTAGGTGATAAGCGTGACCTATTTTTTCTTTATCAACAACAGGGAAAGAGATTAACGGACAATCAGCAAATTCCTTTCTATAATAGTCTGCAATTTCTCTACGTCTTGCTATTCCGCTTTCTAAGCGATTAAGCTGGCTCAATCCCAAAGCTGCTTGAATTTCTGTCATTCGGTAATTGAAGCCTAAATCTTGCATTTCGTAATACCAGGGGTTAACAAGACCATTTTTGTCGAAGGCTTCTTCTTTACATTTAAATAGTTCTGGAACTTTGGTCATTCCGTGACTTCTATAAAATCTTAAAGATTTCGCATATTTTTCAGAATGAGTTACAATCATACCGCCTTCACCTGTTGTAATATGCTTTACTGGGTGAAAACTGAATACTGTCATATCTACTTCTGGGTATTCGCCAACTTTATATACTTTCCCGTTAGAATCAGTCCATGAGCCACCTATAGCATGGCATGAGTCTTCAACCCACACAAAGCCATATTCTTCTTTCAGTTTTGCAAAAGCTTCCATATCGCATATATAACCAGCCATATCAACGGTGACAACAGCTTTTACAGGTTTCCCCTCGGCTTTTGATTTTTCTAAAAGGGAGCGGCAACTTTCTACAGACATTGTAATAGTGGTTTTGTCGTCTATATCTGCAAATAAAACTTCAGCACCAAGAAATCTTGCACAGTTGGCACTGGCACAAAAGGTTATTGCTGGTGCAATTATTCTGTCATCTTTATTGACACCAGCAGATATCATAGCTAAATGAAGGGCAGAAGTTCCATTTGTACAGCAAACACCGTAATTAGAGCCTGTTTTTTTGCAAACAGCTTTTTCAAATTCTTCTACAACAGGTCCTTGAGTAATATAGTTAGCTTTTAAAACTTTTGCTACAGCTTCTATATCTTCTTCAGTTATATTTTGGTGTCCGTAAGGAATGAAAGTATCCATTTTTCTGCCTTTCTCTAATTTAACATTCACGATTTTTATTATAATAAATATAAATCAAACTAATAAAAAAAGGCTTGAAAAAATCAAGCCTTTTTAAAGTTCTTAATTGCGACCACTAAGGTCTATAACAGAATTATCACCTATGTTCATACGCTGCGATTGTCCGGCTAATTCTACCGCATCACCAATCAAAGATTCATCAAGCATTACATTATGCAGTATAGAATTAGGGTTGATAACAGAATTTCTGATAATAGATTCGTTTATTTTGCAATTTTCTGCTATTGATACATAAGGACCAATTACAGAATGTTTAACTTCGGCAGATGGGTGAATAGAGACAGGTGGAATTATTACACAGCCTTCGATAAATATGTGGTTTCCTGTAGCACGTTCTAACAAATAACGGTTTGTTTCTAGCAGAGTTTCAGGTTTACCACAATCTAACCATTCTTCTATTTCTGGAGCACCAAGTTTCAAGCCATCTTTAATCATGAGCTTGAATACTTCTGGAAGGTAAAATTCCCCTTTTGTTCTAAGGTCACTTTGAATAGCTTTATTTATGTAGTCCATAAATTGTCGACCATTTTTTAAATAATATAAGCCGACTTGAGCTAGTTTGCTGACGGGCTGATCTGGTTTTTCAACCATATCAACTATTACGCCATCTTTCATGACATTAACGCCAAAACGTTTATAGTCTTCAACTTCTTTTGAATAGATTAGACCATCTAAATCTCTGCAAAGGATATGGATACGTGTTAAATCTGTTACAAAAAGAGTATCGTTAAACACTACAAGAACATCATCTCCGTCTTGAATTCTTGGTGAAGCTAGTGATACAGCATGAGCTGGTCCTAATAACTCTGTTTGAGTTACATAAGTAACTTTAATATTCGGATAGTGCTCATCTACAAACTGTTTTATAATATTACCGTTTTTATCCGTAATGATAATATATTCTTCAACATCTACTTTAGCCAAACCATCTATAACGTGCTGCAAAACTGTTTTGCCAGCAACTCTTACTAGAGATTTTGGCTTTGTAAAAGTATGTGGTCTAAGTCTGGTTCCCTTACCAGCAACAGGTAATATTACTTTCATTTTTATTATTCCCCCTCAATTATTTATAGAGACGTCTACCTATTCCTTCATATTCAAAGCCTATTTCAGCCATTTTTTTAGGATCAAAGAGGTTTCTTCCATCCATTATAATTGGTTGTTTGAGCAAAGATTTAATTTTGTCAAAATCAGGTCTTCTGAATTCGTTCCATTCTGTAACAATAACTAAAGCATCTGCATTTTCTAGAGCAGAATACTGTTTGTTAACATATTCGATTTTATCTCCAAAAATCTTATATGCTTCTTTTGAAGCTTCTGGGTCATAAGCTTTTACTTTACAACCTTCAGCTAATAAATTTTTAATGAGAACTATAGAAGGAGCTTCTCGCATATCATCTGTATTAGGTTTGAATGCTAACCCCCATACAGCAATAGTCTTATTCTTAAGTTCATCGCCAAAGCGTCTTTTTAGTTTATCAAAAAGAACTTTTTTCTGGCGATTATTTACTGATTCAACAGCGGAAAGTATTTCAAGCTTGTAACCATGCTTTTCACCTGTTTTAACAATGGCTTGAACGTCTTTAGGAAAACAGCTTCCACCATAGCCTGGTCCTGGGAATATGAAAGAGTAACCAATTCTACTGTCAGAGCCGATACCCTGACGAACTTGAGCAACATCTACGCCCAAACGTTCACAAAGGTTAGCTATGTCGTTCATAAATGAAATCTTAGTAGCAAGCATTGCATTAGCAGCATACTTAGTCATTTCAGCAGAAGCAACATCCATTACTAGAATTGGTTTACCAGTTCTTACAAATGGAGAATAAAGTTCTTTCATTATTTCACCAGTTCTAACATTGTCGCAGCCGACAACTACGCGGTCTGGTTTCATAAAGTCGTCGATAGCATTACCTTCTTTTAGAAATTCTGGGTTACTAACAACGTCAAATTCTATTTTTACACCACGTTTATCAAGTTCTTCCTGAATGGTTTTCTTAACAAGTTGTGCTGTGCCAACAGGAACAGTAGATTTATCTACGATGATTTTATATTCCTTCATACATTGACCAATGCTTTTAGCAACAGCTAATACATGACTAAGATCGGCAGAACCATCTTCATCAGGTGGAGTTCCTACTGCTATGAAAAGAAGTAGAGACTTATCAACCGCTGTTTCTATATTGGTTGTGAAAGTTAAACGTTCGTTGTTGAAATTTCTTTTAACTAAAACGTCAAGACCTGGTTCGTATATAGGAATATTTCCTTCAAGTAAATCGTTAATTTTCTTTTCGTTAGTGTCGACACAACATACATCATTGCCTGATTCGGCAAAACAAGTACCAGTTACTAAACCTACGTAACCAGTTCCTATCATAGCTATTTTCATTTTGTTCTTCCTTATAATTTTGTGGTAGCTAATTATATAAACTTGTAGGTATAATAACATTGCTTTGATAAAAATTAAACCTTTGTAAAAAAATATGATAAAAGTTCTTGATAAATATATTTTTAAATCGCTTATAGGTCCGTTTTTTTTCGGGTTTTTCTTATTTGTAACAATTATTGCTATAGACCCTATGATTAACGCTCTACAGTATGTTGTGAATGAAAATACTTCTTTTACTGTAATGATAAGATGGTTTTTTAATAGATTACCTCAGGATATGATATTTACTTTTCCTATGTCTGTTCTTTTGGCTAATCTTCTTGTTTTTGGGCAAATGTCTCGAGGCTCTGAAACAACAGCTATGAGAGCTGGTGGAATTAATTTCTATAGAATTCTTGTACCTGTTCTTGTTTTTGCTACTATTGTTACTATAGTAAGTTTTATATTTAACGAAACAGTTGTTCCTGGTAGTAATAGAGAAGCTAAAAGAATAAAACGACAGGAAATTATGAAGCTTATCGACCCTGAAACCACAGAAAACTCAATATTAAGAACTTCTGATGGTGCTTTTGCCTATGCTAGAAAAGTTTATGAGAAAAAGGGCAAAATGGAAAGAGTACTTTTTGAGTATTATGATAATAACGGGGTATTAACAAAAAGAATATCGGCTTCTGATGCAGAATATAAAGATACGCATTGGCTGTTAAAAAATGTTATCGAGCAGGAATACTCTGTAAAAGATGGCTTAGCAGACCCTGTCAGTGTTCCAGAAATGATATTGCCAATAACAGAAAAACCTTCTGATTTTGCTAGAGAAACAAAACGACCTACGGAAATGAGTTATTCTGAGTTAAAATCTAGGATAGAAGCATATGAAAGAAGTCAATTTATGGATACCACAGAAATGCGTGTGGGTCTTGCAATGAAGACTTCTCTACCTTTTGCAAGTATATTCTTTGCTATTATTGGAGCAAGTTTTGGTCTTACAAATAGTAGAAGTGGAGCTTTTATTGGTTTTGGGGTATCTATAGGTATTATATTTTTATATTATGTACTTATGAGTTTCTTCTCTGCTTTAGGAAAATCTGGTTATATGTCACCAATGCTATCTGCTTGGATGCAAAATATTATATTTGCTTTTGTGGGTGCACATATAGTCAGAAAAGTGAATGGGTAAATGAAAATTAGGAGTTAGGAGTTAGGAATTAGGAATTAGGAGTTAGGAATTAGGAATTGAAATTTTCTTAGTTCTAGGAAAATTACTCTGTGAATAGATACTTGCGTTTGCGGAGTAAATAAATATATTATTAATATTGTTTAAGCTTTGAGGAATGTGATTAAAAATAGAATGATTAGGAAGACATCTATGAAAAAAAACGATGTAATATTCTTTTTTGTTGCTTTTTTTATTATCTTTTCATCTTCATTGACCTTTGCCAAAGGTGTTGAAGTCGAAGAAAATTATGTTCCTGATCCTGCTATAACAGCAATGATAGCTTCTAATCCTCAAATTATAGATAACAAACTAAAATCTGCAATGCTTAAGGAAGTAGAAAATCCTGCTTCCATTACAATAGATATAATTCATATTTCCCCTCAAGATACAGCCTTAGGAAAATTTAAAAAAATTCAGGTTTATGCATATAGAAGTACTGTTGAGCACGTTATTGTTGAAAGTGCAAAAATTGTTTTTTTAGATGTACAACTTAACACGAAAAAACTCATTGAACAGGAAAAAATCAGACCAGTAAACAAATGTACAATAAATATGGATATAATAGTAAAAGAGAGTGATTTAAACGATTTTCTAACATATAAAGCGAAAAAGATTAAAGTTGATCATCCAAAAGTTAAAATGACAAACAACAATTTAGAACTCTCAGGTTCAACAAAATATGGTTTTGTAAAAGTTGAATTTTGGGCAAGAGGTAATTTTTCAATAAAAGATGATAAAGAAATTTGGTTTCATGCCAGTAAAATGAAAGTTAACCGTATTTCAATGCCAAGAAATTTTATTGGAACTATTATAAAAAAGATTAATCCTCTAATGAATTTTAAAAAGTTTTCTTTTGATGTTAATGTCGAACAAATTAAAATAACAAATGGACAAATTCGTATAACAAGTTTTCCTGATTGATTCGTATATTTTTATTTTTTTATACTTTGCCCAGTGTTTTTTTCTAAAAGGGCTTGTACTTTTTTCAAAAATAAATTAATCTGTTAGGCAGGAACTAATATATTAGATAAAATTTGAATGGAGCTAATATTCTCCCAAATTGGCTTCATTCTGGGAGACAAGATGCTTTTCAAATCCTGCTATAAGAATAAATACATTTTATTATTTGTAATTTTATATATTTTTGTTTGCTGTAACCTTTTTGCGGTTAAACCAGAAGAGAGAGAAAATTCAGTAACTGTCATAGCAAACCCAGGTAAAAATGGATGGGCAATAATAGGTAGTCAAATACAGGCATCTATAATTTTCACAAGCGATGGACAGAATACCGCAGGTGCTGTAGATTTTAATGGTGTCACAAATCCAGGAGAAGATCAATTAGCTCTTACCCAGATAAATGGTAGTAATTTGTATCTTGGTATAACTAACGCTGCAGGAAATAATGCTTTAACTGTTGTTCCAGGAAATATTGATGGAGCAGTGACAGGAAAATTTGTTTTAACCAATTCAGATGGAACTGAAGAATATACATCTGTGTCAATAAATGTTGATAATGAGCCTCCGTTAAGAAATGGGGTGGCTTCTTGTACTGTTAATGGCAGACAATACACATCAGGGATGGCTTTAACAAGCGGTCAAGTTGCTACTATAACTCAAAAAGTTACAAGCAATGATATAGAATCTGTACAAGTATGTCTTGAAGACATAGGTTTAGGTACTTTTACAATGAATTTAAAGGGCGAAAAAACCTATGTTACGACATTTATCGTTCCAGACAATATAGACAATACAGTTTGCACTTGTGTTGTAACTCTAACAGATGATGCGGGAAACACAACGGTCTACACAGGTGTAGATACATTAAGATTAATGATAGATAGCCGTGCACCAGATTTTGTTATAGCTCAAACAACAATTACTTCTTCTAATGCAAATCCAAACTTAGCAAAGCCAGGAGACACTTTAACTTTCACCGCAGTTATAGAAAACTACGACAATGATAGTGTTACAGTAACTAGTAGTGAATTGAAAAACAATCATGGAACAACATTTGATGACAGCAAATTACCAACAAATCTTGTGGTTAATGCAACGCCTGCTCAGGGTGCTCAGGCTACATTCAGAGGAACCTTACAATTACCAACAGACCCAACCTGTTATTATGATAACACTCTAGCTTTCCAATTTACTGCAACAGACGATGCTGGGAACAAAATAACGCGAGAAGTTACTTTTGCAGGTATAGTTGATTTAGGCGAATTTTTACACAGTGACGCAATGGTTCAGGCTTATTCAGAAAATAATGTAAAAATACCTGTAGCAACCGCCACTTCACAATTATATTTCTCTTCTTTTGTTTCTACTACAGCCACGGAGTCAACTACAGTTGTAGTAGACTTGACTCCTATTGGGGTAAACGCTTCTATGCCGTTATTGTTTAACGAAGATTTGAATCGTTTTATTGCAACATATAGTGGAGGCTTGAATAACATTTCGTTAGACGGGCAATATGTTATTTTTGTAATTACTGCAACAGACAGAAATGGAGCAGTATTACAAAGAATGACAACTCCGTCTTTAATGATAGACAACGTTGCACCTCAGATTGATGCTTTTACCATAACTGGAGCAACAGGAACTGACGGAAGCATAATTAACAAAGATATATTAACTATGCTTGCTACAGTAAGTGGAGCAAATGATTATCTACACCCAGTTTTTGTTGATTTTACAAGCTTAGATAATTCTGGTATTCACGATTTTACGAATAGTTCTGGTAATCAATGGCGATGCGTTTGTACGGTCGCGACAGGTACAATAGACAGAGATTATGATTTTGTATTAGAAGCTCATGATAATCATGGTAACCATTCTAGAACAACTTTGACTATGAAAGTTGATAATGAGCCACCAATATGGGTAAGTCAAGAAAGCAGATTAAATGGAACACTGATAAACAATGATTCTAGTGACCCATTTGTTATTATTGGAGATGTAGTAAATCTAAAAGTCACTTTAGACAATGAGGTAGATGATGGAATATCGGTAGTTATTGATCTTTCTTCTTTGGGTAATTATTCTCAAGAAACCATGACTAAAATAGGGAAAGATTATACTTTTACATTTGATGTTGCTACAGGAACAATTAATAATGGTATAGTTTTCCCAATGACAATTTTGGATAATGCTGGTAATACCGTTATAAACAAAGCAACAGGCGAACCTATGGTAGCCTCTTTCCCATTCCCAACATTAGACCAGAATCCTCCTGACCCTCAAGAAGTAATAATTACTTTAACAAATCATTCAAATACTGAAGATAAATTTCCAACATCAATAAATACTAAAAAGACAATTGATTTTGTATTGCCATTTATCAGGGAAGCAACTAACGACGACAGCGCCACTTGTACGTTAGATGTAACGTATTTGTGTAAGTTAACAGATGGAACAATGAATTATATTGATAATACTAATCTTGCTTCTGTTACAGGGCCTACTAATTTTATAAGCATGGAAAAAAGTGCTGGTTATTACCATTCACGGATAGTAGCTACAGATTCGGTTGGTTTAGAGGAACAGTCTGACTATATATTCAATTTAGTAATGTATGATATTTCTGGTAATAAAGTTGCTGTTGAAAGCGATGTAATAAAGAGAGTAGATTTGAATCCGCCAGTAATTACTTCGATATTGGTTGGAACACCAGGTGGAGGTTCTGTTTTAAAAATAGGTGATACCTTTACTATAAAGGTTTACGTATACGGCAACGATGGAATGCCACCTGTAATAAATTTATCTAGCTTAAATCCTGAATTGTCTGAAGAAATAATGAATCAAGACTCGGTAGGTGTCTATTCATATAATGCGACTATAGCGTCAGGAGATATAGATAATCTTGTTGCATCTTGGGCAATTACTGTTAGTGATGGCTGTGACAACTCGGTAACAAGCTATACTAGAGAATTATTAATAGACAATAAGCCTCCTGAAGCCAAATCATTTTTAATAACAGGCGATAGCATTACCGAACACCAGAGAATAAACTATACAGATAATAGAACTAATCCTATTACATTAGAACTTATTGCTTCTGAATCTATAACAGTAACATATGATTTATCTGCAATTGGAGGTTCTCCGACACAAAGTGTTAGTGAAACAATATCAGGCGGAGATTATGTTTATACTTTCGTTGCAACTACTACGCTAACGGCAGAAGAATATGAAGATTATGAATTTACAGCAACCATAAAAGATAATCACGGCAACACAACAACTGTTAAATCACAGAAAATTAAAACAGTAGACTGTTTGGTTCCTATAATAAATTCTTCACTTTGCGGAGCGGAAATAAGTGCTAGAAACGATGGCCTATTACCTCCTAAAAATTCAAATATTGCAAGAATAGGTGATACTATAACTTTTTATGCTAGCATGACTTCAGGATTAGATGCAGTAGCTTCTGTAAGTTTCTCTATTGATCCAGGTGTTGCAACTATTACTAAGCAAATGGAATATAATAGTGACATGAATAGACATGAAATGTCTTTTGTTATTAAAGCTCCTGGTGCTGTAGAAGGCGGTGGAACCTGGGGAAGTCTAAATCTAGATGAATTTGCTTATATTATTTCAGTAGTTGATGATGCAGCAAATGTAGCTACCCCAACATCAGGCATAACTACTTTTGTTGCTAAAAATGTTTATCCAAGTATAGCCAGTTATTCATTGGTTATTGATCCTGATCACGAAAAAACAGGAATATTAAATATAGGTTCAGGAACAAATAGATTAACAAGAGATTTGCTTGTAGCAAGCGCCACTCTTTCTGATGGAGCAATAATAGGAACAGCAGCATTAGATTTAAGCAGTTTAGGTGGAGATTCAAATTATATTCTTGCCTCAATAACAAATTCTTTGGTGAATAATACTGGTAACGGATTAGATATAGCCTCTTTCATACAAACAGATTACAGAAGTGTATACATTCCTATTAGTATTTATGATGAAGCAGGTTATCCTTGCGGGGCAATTCATGAATTATCACTAGATACAAAAGCGCCCGAAGTAACAAGTGTAACTTTTGATGGTAAAAATTTAACCATAAGTTTTTCAGAAGATATCTATAATATAAATGAAAGTAAATGGTTCCTCGTAGGAAGTGCGACTATTCCGATTGGAGCAACTTCAAAACTGGATCTTTCCGATACTTCATTAGCTTCTTGGACAGATAACTTTTATGAAGTTGTTGTAACTTTAGGTTTAGACGGACAAAAGGAAGTTGCTAACTGGGCTTCTTCTCCTCTTTATTTAGAAGTAAGAAGAGATGAAGATGTTGCAGCAGCTACAGACAATTATGGTAACTGGATTGCTTCATATTCTGCTTTCCCAATAACAATAACAGATTATACTTGGAGAGAAGCACCAAGCATAGTTAATTTCTCCATGACTCATAATTGGCCAACTAAAATTTCATTTAATATTGAATTTTCTCAAGAAATGAATAAAGCAACTTTTGTCGCTTCAGATGCTGTAATTTATGTAAATGAGCCTAGCGATGGAAGGACAGAGTTTCATGATGTAGCTTATGATTCATGGTATGTAATTCAACAAGCAGATACTTGTGTGTGGACTGATAATAAGAATTTACGAATTATATTATGTGATAGTGGTAGAGACTGGATTGCTAATAGGTTAACTCAGAATCCAGATAGTACTTTAAAATTTGCACAAAAATCATCTGCCAACAAGATGGTAAAAAGTATTCTAGATAAAGATTTGAAGCTATATACGATAGAATCACCTTATATTATAGCAGATAATCGTCAAACGACTCCAATTCCAGCTTTAAATATATTGTCTGATCCTGTTCCAACTATAAATCTGACTGGTGCTAATCTAAAACTTACATTTAGCGACAGAGTTTGGTTGTTTAGCGATAGTTATAGAACAGAAAATGAATTAAAACCAGAAATGGGATTACCCTCTATAACTAATCAAAAAGGTTCTAACTTACATTTAAATAAAATTACATTATTTGATCTTGACGATGAAAGCAAAAGTATACAACTTAGCTGTGGTTCTATTACCACAACATTAAATGACTATGCTAGCACCACGGTAAATGTTAGTTTAACAGAAAACGATATAGTTAAAATAATGGATTATTATAATATTAGTAGTCCAACAAATTGGGGACTTCAAGTTAATGAAGATTCTTTCATTAATATGTGGGGTATGGGTAATACTAGATATAAGCCTTCATCTCCGGGAGCTGTTGATGTTGTAGAAACTGTTCCAGATGAAACGCCTTCTTTAATAGCTGTTTCTGTAACAGATATGCCTCCAACAAAAGAAGACGTTGGAAACTTTACTATTGATTTTGAAGTTACTAAATTTAAAGCTGGTGCAAATCCTATACCATTCTCTACTACTGAATCGAATAATCCAACTGCAGCAATATTTGAAACTTCAACAGGAGATAGAATTGCTTCAGCATCTTTTGAAGGTTGGAGCACTAGAACCGTAAGAAATACTGAAAGAACCATAGTTACATTCAAAACTTCTGAAGATTTTACCAAAGAAGTTGATGGTGTTGAAGCTGAATTAAGACTATACGGTTTAAAGGATGTATTTGGAGATGAATCTCCTGTTCTCATAGCGTCATATGTATATGATAGAACCAAGCAGAGTGAAACTAGCGTAACAGGTTTTAGCACTGCATCTGCTGCGTTTATAATAGATAATGTGGCTCCTACAGCAACAGATGTTGGACCTGTTCTTTTAGGTACGTTAGAAGCAGGGCGAGATGATTTCTATGTTGATTATTCAGAAACAATGGATACTGCTTATAATCCTAGCTTAGTGTTGGCTACAAGTGCAGCGACTATAAGTTTCACATTTAGTCGTTGGGAAAATTCTGATACCAGAGCTGTATTTACAATTGATGAGCCAATAACAGCTACTACTATTAACGGAACCTGGTCTTATGAGCTTTCTGGCGGACAAGATTTAGCTGGTAATGCTTTTGTTAGTTCTACAACTTATATGCTTATAAGATCAGAAGTACCAAAAATAGTTGCCAATAGTATTCAGCTCAATAGTATAAGAAATACTATTGATATAAATACTGTAGTTGCAGGCAAGCCTTTAAATTTTGATGCATCACCTGATTATACGAAAATAAGCTTTAAATACCAGTCAGAAGACACGGAAAATCTTCCACATACTCTTTGTTTGTATAATTCGTCAGATGTTCAGATAGGTAGTGCTACTATTACGCAGGATGGAGTTAATGCTACAGCTACAATTACTGCTGGAGATTTTACTTCCATTCCAACAACCAATAGTACTATTTCAATAAAGATAATTGATATTGCTAATAATATAACTGATGTTGTGGGAAGCATCGATTACTATGCTACTGCTCCTGATGTGGCAACAATGTCGCTTAGCGGTGCTGCAACATATAGTCAAGGAATATATTATTATAGTTCTACATTAGATAATATGACATTCAAAGCAAGATTGAATGGAAATTATAATAAGCCTTTGAACTTGCTTGTAGCTTCATATTCTATTCCTATGTCTCCAGTTGCAACTATGACTTTGAGCACAACAACTCCAAGTAGCTCAATATACACAGATAGTTTCGGTTGGGGTTTTAGTGACAACCTATATACGGTGATGTTGGCAGATGAAGCAGGTAATTTACATACCAATGCAGCGCCTCTAATGTTTATAGTAGATAATGTTCCACCTAGCGTAGAAAGTATTTTACCTGGTCCAGATGATAGAATCGCAAATACTGCTACAGGAATGGCAACGTTTACTGTTAAGTTTGCCGAATTGATGGATACTAGCAGTACTCCTCATCTGGTATTAGCAACAACTACTTATAGCACTTATATAGAAATGAATTTTGTTGGATGGGGCGATGACATGATGACTGCCTCATTCACTAATGCTATGCCTATAGGAACTTCTTTACCTGTTGGTGTTTATAATTATCAGGTTTATGAAGCTAGAGATTTAGCTGGAAACTGGATAGATTCTACACCAGCAACTTGTACTACAGATGTTCAACCTATAGGTCCTGGCGTTAGAGAAATGACTGTTCTTACTTTACAACCAGATATAAGTGATGAAGTATTAGAAAATAGACCCTTTAATCCTGTTAAATATAATACAGGGAATTCTGCTTCTGTAACCTTTAAACTCGATTATGTCAGTGGTCCGTTTAATACTCCTCATAGGTTACTTATTTTCAATGAGTCAAATGAAAATATTGCTACTTTGACTGTTAGTGAAGCAAATCCTGGTTACGCAACTTGGAGGGTTGCTGATGGTATACCAGAAGCTAATGCAACTTATACTTTCAAAATAGTAGATGTTTTAGAAAATTGTAGTCCAGATACAGGTGGTTACTTGAAATGGACTTTCAAAACAGATATAACTGTTCCTGATGTTACTGATATTGCATTTGATGATGGAGATGTTGGAGAAAACACTGGTGGTATAAAGTATTATAGCTCTGCAAATCCAGCTACTTTTACTGTTACCACTACAGAAACAGAAGATTTGCTATTGATTGCATCTTCTACTGCTACAACGACATATATCATATCTGCGTCAGATAGCTATACAATTAGTTTTGGTAGTGCTTTACCTGATGGAAAATATACTTTAACGGTATCTGATTTAGCAGGTAATATTAATGATACTGCTTCTATTGCAATAATTGTGGATAGTATTCCTCCTCAAGTTATGGGAGCTTATGCTTCTGATGAAACTTATAATCCATTAACTGTTATAGGAAAAACAGCTATGTTTTTGGTTACTTTTGATGAAGCTATGAATACTAATGTTAATCCTACACTATTGCTAGCAACAGATACCGGAGATGTAGCAACATTAACTTTTGACGCTTGGTTAGACGATCAAAGATGTACTTTTGTAACAGATAACATATTTGATACTATTAGTTTCCCTGTTGGAACAGCATCTATTATTGTTAGTGGAGCAAAAGATCTTGCTGGTAATATTGTGGCAACAGCTACTTATGGTGAAGTAGAAGTTATTTCTGAAAGTCCAGATTTCTCTTCAACTCTTACAACAAAACAAATACTGTTAACTGATGATAGTTTCACAAATACAGCTTTTAGCTTTAGAGTAGAACCTAATATTGCAACATTAACAATAGAATATGCAACTGGTAAAGGTCCTTATGCATTAGACCATACTTTGTTATTGTTTGATAATACTGGAGTTCAAATTGCAACACATACTTTGGTTGATGGAATGACAGAAATAACTGTTAATGAAGATTTCTTCGGCGATTTCACTCCAAGTATTGCTGCACCAATAGAATATGCAGGAACTTTCACAATAAAATTAATAGATTCTGTAGGAAATATAGCTACTGATTCTAATAATTTTGTTCTGAATTATGACAGTATTTTACCAAAAGTAACTAGTCTCACTTTGACTGGAGTTTCATCTGCTTCTAGCGATTTAGTTTATTATTATAATCCAGATATATTGGGTAGTTTAACTGCTAATATTAATCTAAATGCAAGCGATGCTTTAAGACTTGTTGTATTTGGTGTGTCTAGTCCAACTTCTGATATTGTTGCAACAAGAACATATAATATGAGTATTTCTGATACGACTTATATTTATAATGGCAAATTAACTGATACTACTAATGCTGATATTCCTGAAGGAACTTACACAATTACTGCAGTAGACATGGCTGGTAATTTTGCTGTTCTTGCTACAGATGATTCTATTGGAGCAAGCAGAACTGTTTTAATTGATAAAACAGCACCAGAAGTATTAGTTGCGACAATTACAGAACAACTTTATCTGAATTCTGGCGAAGCTGGTATGGCAACATTCAGTGTTCAATTTAATGAATCACTTTTTGATGAAGCATATCAATATCTTGAAATAGCAACAACTTCTTATTCTATTCCTTGTAGACTAGTGAGAATAGAAACAACAGCTATTGCTAGTGATACCGCAATATTTGAAACTGCTGTAGCTGTTCAGAATATGATTCCTCAGGGAACTTATGTTTATCATATTTTTGGAACAGACTTAACTGGTAACAGAGTTGAAGTTGATTTCGGGGAAATCTCTATTAAGTCAGGTGGTCCTATAGTTAGTTCTGTTAAGACAATCTCTTATCAGGAAACAACGGCTAGTGCTACATTAGAAAGTGGAGAAGAATATCATTATGACGATGTATTCAGCTTTAATGTATATCCAAATGCAGCAACAATGTCGATTGTTCTTTCTGATGAACCAGACGGTGATCCTTCAACTATATATGTAACATTCTTAAAGAAAGAAATAATAAATCAAATAACTCAAGAAGTATTTGTAGCATCTTATGCAGTTGCTGTTGATGCTAATTACATGGCAACCTTTACTTGGAATGCTGTAACTGAACCAATAGTTGCTACGTCAGCTTCATTTATTATAAGGCTTGCAGATGTAAATGGTGACCTTTCTTATTATGCTCATAATTGGAGTGTTGATAGTGAAGCACCAACTTTTTCAACCTTAGCTTTTAATGGTGGTGTTGATTTTCCTGCTTCTGGAGTAGTTTATTTGAATCCTTATAGACATACTAATTTTGAAGTAATATTTAGAGATGTTGTAGAAAATACACCTAAATTACGTGTAAGAAGTAGCATATCTACAGATACATATGCGTTAAATTCTACATCAAATAATTCTTGGAAAACTGCATTTAGAGCTAAATATAGCCGAGATACTGGTAATCCAGATGATTTAATGCCTGATGGAGTATACGACATAGGTCTTGTTGATCAAGCTGGTAATGTTGCTGCTTCAGATACTGAAGATCTATATCAAATGATTATAGATACAAAAGCTCCTGAAATAGGAACAATTACACTTAAGATAAATGGAATAACGGTGGGACAAAACTGTGCTCCAAGTGAAACCAGACCCTTAATTATTTCATTGGAAACAGAAGAACCTGCAACAGCTACAGGGGCTTACTATGTTGATGTATATAATTCAGGTGGAGTCAGAATTAACAGAATAAATATTGTAGATAATGCAGGAAACTTAGAAGCTTCTTGGGATGCAAAGGATAGTTCTGGCAAGACCGTTACTGATGGTGTATATACATTTAAAGTATCTGATATTTGTGGAAATACTTCTGTTAATGCTACAAGTACCAATGCAATAACAGCTCCTTTCAAAGCAATGAATCCTGCTGTTCAAACTGGTTCGAATACTGTTAAACTTTGGTTTAATCACAGTATTGATCCAGGTTCTCTAGGGGCAACTCCTTTTAGTATCAAACCTTCAATAACAATTAGCAATATACAAATTGAAGATGAACGTGCTTTGACATTTATTGCAAATGGAATGACTCATGGTGCTTCTTATACTCTTACTGTTGGAAATGATTTACGTAATATTTACGGTGATAGTATAAGTCCAACAGCAAGCTCTGCGGTTTTCTTTGCCGATGTTAAAGGTCCATCAATAGTCAATACTAGTTTTGAAAATGTAAACACTCAAAGCGATATAGTAATCATATTCGACCAAATATTGGATAAAGAATCTGGTGAATCACCATCATCATATGTAATCAAAGATGCTTCTGGGAACACAATTCCTATTTCATATGTAATAATGCAACCAGATAATCAGAGTGTTATGATTTGTGCATCAGGAACTTTTATTGAAAATGCTATTTATACAATTCAAGCTCCTGGCGTAAAAGATGAATTAGGAAATAATGCTTGTGAAACATCTTTGACAGGTTTCTCTTTTAGAGGTCGTGATGTTACTCCACCAGAATTTACAATAGCTGCATTTTCTAATGCTGCAAATGAAAACGATATAATTGTTGTTGCTTTAAGTAATGAAGAATTGTTAAGAGAACCTAAACTTACAATTATTCATGGAACAGCTTCACCTATTACTATGACAATGCAGAAAAATTCATCCAATAATTTGGCGTTTATGGCTGCAGCTTCTCTTAAATCTTCTAATGGTCAATCAGGAACATTAAAGGTTGAAGGTGAAGATTTAAATGGTAATAAAGGCGGTAGTTCAAATTCTTTTGCTATAGCTACGGTTGCTCCTAATACTAGTGCAAGACTGACTTATGATGATAAGCAATTCAGTTTAATCTTTAATGAAGATAGTTTGAAATCAAAAGCTACAGTAAAAATTCTTAAGAGATCTATTATTAAAGATGAAACAGCTACAGGAACAATACAAACAGCTTTGCAGAATGAGTATACGAAGATGAGAGGACTCAGAGCTTCTGTTGCATCTGCAGATGAAGAAGCTGCAAATTCCGAACTTACTCCTATAACAGATGCTTACGAAGCTTCTATATTATCTTCAAAAGTAAATAAGGGAGTTGTAGCGGCATTAAAAGTTCCAGAAACAGCTAGTCAGACTCCAGGTTTAGGATTATTCTATCAAAAGAATGGTTCATGGAAGTTTATTTCTGCAAATATTACTTCTGATAAAGAAATTAAAGCAAAAATAACTTCTAATCAAGTTTTTGCAATAATGCAAGATAGTGTTGGACCAACTATAAAATTGGACGAATCGATTGATCTTTCTAAAGCTTTTGAAACTGCTAGACCAGAATTTGTTGGAAATATTAAAGACTATGGTTCAGGTTTAGATACTAATAGCTTAGAAGCTAAAATAGATTCAAAATTACAGAATTTATCAGTTGATGCTAATGGTAACTTCAAGTTTAAATCATTATCCGAACTTATTAATGGTAAACATGATTTAACAATCACTGCCAAAGACCGTACTGGTAACACGGCGTCTACTGGAAGTATGAGATTTGCTCTTGTATTACCGTTTGAATTTAAGCAGATTATTCAGTATCCAAATCCTGCACGTAATAATGTCACAATAAGAATCAGAACAAATAGCACTGAAGTTAATTGTCATATCAGAGTTAAGATATATGATGTTGCTGGTCATAAAGTTGCAGATTTTGATGAAAATGATGTTAACGATAAAGGTGATGGAAATTACGAACTTAGATGGGATTTGTGTAACAAAAAAGGTAAGAAAGTTGCTAATGGAGTTTATATAGCTAGACTGGAAGCTATTAATCCAGAAACTGGGAAAAAAGTTAAGTCGACTTTGAAGATTGCTGTTCTAAAATAAAAAAATCGCTGGCTTTAGCCAGCGATTTTTTTATTTTAGAAATAGAAGCTTTAGAATAAATACAAACTACCTATCATAAATAAAATAGAATTAATTATTTTATCTAAATTTTATCAAGAAATATTCCGATAACATACAAAATCATTTTTTATGGAATTATTATAAATGAAAAAAGTTAACATGATAGAGTTTTATAAACTGTTGCTTTCATTTTTGTTTGCAACAACTGTCATGTTAATTGGTTGTGGTGGCAGTTCTGGTGATGGTAGTGGTAGACAAACTTTACCCGGAGAAAACCCAACAGGACCGATTATAATTACTGGAACCGGAACATCTACTGGAACTGGAACTAGCACAGGAACAAGAACTGGTACCAGCACAGGCACTGGGACAGGAACATATACTGGAACAGGGACAGGTACCGGCACAGATGTAAGAACACCTGCTGAATTAATAGTTAAAGGCTGGT
The DNA here is from genome assembly GCA_946407375.1 of uncultured bacterium. Classification (GTDB taxonomy): domain Bacteria; phylum Muiribacteriota; class Ozemobacteria; order Ozemobacterales; family Ozemobacteraceae; genus RUG334. Next base: position 23,972 of record CAMJNS010000001.1, on the reverse strand, counting down.
CTTTGATGGATGAAGGTAATTATGGCGGAAGCATTAGTTATTTTGGCAATGTTATAAATGATCCTACCGCTACAGATGATCAGCGACAACAAGCTCTTAATGGTAGAGGATGGGCAAAAGTCAAATATTACAACACTCTTGAAGGTATAGAAGATTTTAAAGCCTCTTATCAGATGGGTGAAAAAAATTCTAAAGCTTATAGAGAATCTGTTCTTGGTTATGCTTTGGCTTTGATTCAGGCTACAGGTGATTCTAATTTGGATAGAGCGATATATTTACTGGCGGACGTATTAGCTTTGTCTAATCCAACTTTAGTATTAGGAATAGAACATACGTGCATAGGTGTTAGCTCTCCAGAAGCTCATGCTATGCTTGCTTATGCTTATTTTTGGAGAAATCAAGTAGAATTAGCTAGAACTCAGATTTATCAAGCTCGAGCAGATGATACTTCCACAACAGGAACTGTTTATCAAATTTATACAACTCTTATAGCAGCAGGACTCTAAAAAAAAGAAAAAAAGAAAAAAAATACCTCGTGCATAAAAAAATATAAAAAATTATGCACGAGGTATTTTTTTTATAAACATTTAATGTTATAGTAAAATATACTGTGCACATTATATATTGTTGTGCACGCTTTTGTCTTGTAAATAAAAACTTGGAACTATAAAGGCTCCACAGGAGAAATAGATAAGTATGGCAAACATTAAGGTAACAAACAGATTTTTCTATTCGGGTTTTAGCATTTTATTGCTAATTCTCCTATTAATGATTACATCATCGGGTTATGCTGAAGTAACCAATCAGTCGGTTGCGTTAACTTCTGATGCAAATGGTGATGGTATTGCTGGAATAGGTGATACTATCACATTAACTTGTAAATCAGATCACGCAACAGATACGGTTTACGTAACTACTTTGCAACCTTTAGGTTTTACCCAGCTTCCTTTAATGCGTATTGGACCTAATATGTTTTCTGCCATATATACTGTTAGTGCTGGTAATGTAGATAGTAGAGTTACTTTCGTATTTGATGATGATTCAGACCGTACTAAATCTGCTGTCTCTGGTTTTGTTCTAAATAATAAACGACCTTCTGCCAATGGACGACCTGCTACTAATAGAGGTTCTTGCTCTGATGGAACTTTTAGAAAAAATGATGTCTTAGAAATTTCATTTAAATTGAATAGTTCTAATAATGGCGAAATAATGTATGCCGATTTAACAGCATTAGGATTAGGTTATGTTGATATGGGGGTTACAGGTGATACCTTTAAATGTTCCGTACCTATGCCAGCCAACAAAGAAGGAACCAGTTTAAGTTTCCCTGTAACTGCATCAAATAATGCAGGAAATGCTGTAACTTGGCAGTCTTCGGCCATTAATTATGATACTATACCTCCTGTTATCCAGTCTGCAACAGCAGTTAATTTAACTTCCAATAAACAATATGTTACTGTTGGCGATTCTATTAAAATTCAGGCAGTAATAAGTAAATGGGATGACGATACTGTTCTGGCCTCTAATTCTCTTCTTTTCCCTGGTGGACCCGTAACTATGGAAAAGGTTGCTGGTGATACTATTGGAAATAGTGCTGTTTATGAATACACACATTACGTTACAGAAGAAAATATTTCACATGTTTCTACTAGTTTTCAAATAATTGCAAAAGACAATGCTGAAAATGAAACTATAAAAACTACTAATTTTATAAGATTAGATACTCTTCCACCTGAATTTAGAACTTTATCAATCAGAATTACTGAACCTGTCAAAGGTATATTATCTAATGTAGCTATTATAGATGATAATATTGAAATATATGGTGACATGTCATCTCTTATGTCGGATGTTACTCTGTTTGTTGATTTTTCTGCTATAGGTGGGGTTTCCAATCAAATTATTCCATTTAATGATGGTTCTACATCTCCAACTGTTGGAACTACAACTTTTAAATTAAATTACACCGTAGGGCAATATACTTCTGAAGATAATATTCCGAGAGCATTTACTGTAACTGCTAAAGACGTTGCTGGAAATATTATTACTCAAGTTACAATGCCTGTAATATATGTTGATAACTTTCCTCCAACAGTTACTTCAGGACAATTCATAAATGTTACCAACCCTGGACAACCTGTAAAATTAGGAGATCAAATTGCTATTCAAGCAACAGTAAGCAATTATGATAATGGTACTGTTTATGCAGATATTAGTAAAATAGGTGGCTCTGAAAAAGCAGAATTGAGTTTATATTCTGGCGGAGTATACAGATTAGACCATATTGTTAGTGAATCTATTAACCCATTATTACCAGGTGGTATAGACCAATCTCTCAGTTTTGTTGTTTATGCTCAAGATAATGCTGGAAATATTGCGAATACTACCACAGGTAATATGTTGGTAGATACAGAACCTCCTTTAATATTAAATGCGACATTTACTGTTTCACCAGCTCTTTCGTCAACTCATAAATATGTTAAGGCTGGTGACATACTTACTTTCAAAGTTCAGTTAGCTAGTTCCACTTCAACAATTCACGATAGAGAAACAGTTACAATGGATTTGTCTGTGTTTAGTGGACAGAGTGATAATACCGAGCTCGTTTATAGTGGTGGTTGGTATACATATACTTTTGAAGTTCCTGCAGGTACTTTAAATTATGAAACTAATTTTAGTGCTGTAGCAAAAGATAATGCAGGAAATACTGTTTCAAGGGCAATACAGGTTAAGATAGACAACTCAAAACCAGTTGTAGGGCCTATAGGTATTAATTTTCTTACAGATAATCCAAAATCCGGTGTAATCAATATAGGGGATAGAATCGAAATTATTGTTCCTGTAGATGATGCCGATGAAGGCTATTGTTATATGGATCTTTCCATTATCGGTAGTTCAAGTAATTGTATTATCCCTTATGATCGCTTTGATACTGCATTAAATAGATATTATTTAGTAGTAGACTGTGCTGATGCTGCTGTTGAAAACCCAAGCTATGTCTTTACTGCAAATGTTTATGATAAAGCAGGAAACAAAATGAGTGGTATTTCTTCTCCATTCGTTGTTGACTGTGTAAGACCTATTTGTAATGATTTCAGCGTAAACCATATTAGCAAAAAAGGTAAATCGAATGTTATAAATGTTGGTGACCAGGTTAAATTTACTGTAGATGTAGACCCTTCAACCTTTGATAATGCATCTGTGACGGTTAATTTAAATAAATTAGGCGGACCTGTTGCTCAAAAGTTAGAAGATATGGGTGACAATCAATGGTCTTATACATATACTGTAGAAGAAGGAACTACAGATGGTGAAGATGTTCTTTTCAAAGTTAAAATAACAGATGACGCAGGGAACTTCGTAGAAAAGAATGCTCCTAGAACATACTTTGTAGATAATTGCCCTGTAAAAATTAATAGTCTGACTTATACTCAAACTACTGATACAAATGGCAATTCAATAGTAGATTTAGATGGTTCATTTGTTGTTGCACCTGTTTATGCTACAGATTCAGTAACATTGACAGTAGAATTATCTGATAATGCTAGTGTTACTGTTGATTTGACAAAATATGGCTATAATAATACTGCATCATCAGTGCCAGTTATTAGTTCTGTAAGCGGTTATAAGGCAGAAGCTATTATTCAGCCAAAGAAAGGTTCAACAAACAATGAACCAGTAGCTCTTACTGTAACAGTAACTGATGCTAATGGTAATCAGACCATTGAAACTACTTCCAATAGTATAAACGTAGATAATAAGCCACCTGAAATCATTGTATCACCTGTAACTTTTAATTATGATACAGGACGCAAAGGTGAAGCTAATAAAAATGATGTTTTAAAGATAGAAGCAAATGTAACAGGTAATGATGGATTATCTCCATTATTAGATTTTACTAAATTATATTCTGATAACAATATGGAACCTCCTGGTGGAGTTGTTATGGAAAACGTAACAGGAAGCAACAAGTATTCTGCTGTTTTTACTGTTCCAGAAGGTTTATTGTCTAAGAATAAACTAGCTATTATTGCAAAAGATTCTTCAGGAAATATGACTGTTGGCGAAACGACAGAAATTCGTTTTATTTCTAAGATTCCAACTGTTAATTTCCCTTCTGTTACAATAATTGATGATTTAAATTCAAATGGTATCCTTAATCCTGGCGATACTGTCAGAATTAGTTGTAATCTAGATGGAGCTTTTGAAGATCATAATACTCCTCCGACAAAAGTTGTAATTGATATTGGCGGTATTACTGATTCCGACAGTAATTTGTTTTACACAGGAGAAGTTGAACATCCTGAAAGACGTTGTTGGGTTGAAATGACTTGGGATGGTGATACCAATAACCCATATCTATATACTAGCGAATTTGTTGCCTCTGCAACAACAAAAGCAAATCGTGGAACTGATGCGGATAGTATCGACTTTATGATAAGAGTCTTGCACCCTGATTCAAATACAGAAACCATGTTTACAACTACTGTAACTGGTGAATTTCCTGTAGATACAAAAGTTCCATTAGTAGTTAGTTCAACCATTAAATTCAATATTCTTGAAGAAAATGGAGATAATATATCTTCTTATACTGCTAATATTGGCGATTTAATGGAAGTTCAAGCTGAAATAAAGAATTTTGATGATTTTGCTTCTGCTACAGCAATTCTTTATATGCCAAATAGTGGTGAAGTGTTAGGTTTTGTTCCATTAGTTCGCTCAACAGGAACCGATATATGGACTGGACAATTTAATGTTGCAACAGGAACAAGAAAAACAGGAGAAGATGTTGGTGAAAATGAATGGCGTTTTATCAATGAAGAGATTGTTAAAATAAGAGTTTATGCAACAGATGATGCAGATAATACAGCTACTTCAACTTTAGTAACTCCTGCACCTCAAATAAAAATGGATAATAAACCTCCGCAAATCAGCACTTCTCACATCGATACCTATATAGATAGAGTAGATGTAAATTCAGATGGCTGGTCTGGAGTAAACGTATGGAATGGTGTCGCTACAGACTCTATCCATGTTAGGGTTACTTTAACAGAAGGTATTAATGCTTCTGTTGGTAAAGGTTATGCTTATATTGATTTATCTCCAATAGATGCAACTTCAACATATTTGATTAGACCTGCTACAGGAGTGAATTGTACTATTTTTGAAACGGTTGCTGGAACAACTTATACAGATAGATATAATCACTTTGTTCCAACTTCAGAAGTTGATTTAGGTAGTTATAGCTTTAAAATCTGGGTTGTTGATGGTGCTGGTAATAAAAATTTCGTTGAAGACGTTGCTTTTCCATTAGGTGTAGACACAAAGAGACCTACTGTTGAAAGTTTGGCTTATGATGGTGCAATGCTTACCATAAAGTTTTCAGAAGAAGTTCAACCTACCACAATTGATCTTGACAATATAAGAATAGGTAGAGCAAATGTTTCTGGAGTTAAGAGTCTACATAAAAATGTAGATGTGGCTCAGGGCACTGCAATTAGTCTTTCTTCAACACCTCTTTCTGCAGATCCAGAGGATTATGACAAGATTTCTCCGACTACTTATAATACTGATACTGTTTACATCATGTTAAGCACTACCTCAAAGGGTAAAATAGCAGACTGGGGTGAAACAACACTTTACTTCTCTATTGCTAGCAAAGATGATGAACCAGGACAGATTATAGAAACTACAGATGCTAATTATAATCCTAATGGACTTGGAGTAGATGTTGCTAATAACTGGATAGTTCCAGTATTGAGAGGTTCTCCAATGGAAATCACCTCTACTACAAGTTATTATGAAAGACCAAATCTTATCAGTGGTCGTTATAATGCAGCTTCTACTAATATTGATGGCGATTATCTACATTTGACCTTTGATAAGCCAATGGATAAGAGCACATTAACAGAAGAATCTATAAGCAAACTAGCTATATGGTATAACACTTCAACTCAGTCAGAATTGTGGAATGCTCGTTATAGAATGCAACCAGGTACTGATACTTTTGATTTGGGTGACACTTATAATACTTCAAGTTGTAATGCTTATTCTTTGGGTATTAAATTATCTCAAGAAGCTAAAGATTGGATAGCTTTGACTTATGGAAACAGAGCTAATCAGATACGTTTGCAAATAAGCGATTCAGAATTTGATCCTCCTCCATTTATTAGAGATACAAATGGTAATAGAGTTAATACAATATTGCCAGGCTATGCAATAATAGGTGACTTAACTCCATTAACAACTCCTTTCTCTATTACATCAGATGTAAGTCTTGATTTGAGTAGTTCAACACCTATATTGACTATTCACTTCAATAATAGAAGAGCAAGATTATTCTTAGATAATTATTCAGCAACTAGTTTGGTTATAGGCAAAACAATGCCTGCTGACTTGTCTAGAATATATATTTGTTCAAATGAAAGTGTTAGTTCCGGTGAAAACATTTGTTTGGGAACTTCAGGAAGTATTCCTGCAATGGTTAATTGGAATTCTGGTGCTAACAGTTATACTGTATTAAATGATTATGCATCAACAACAGTTCGTATTCCATTGACAGATACGGCACTTAATACCATTTTAACTTGGGGAACAGGTAAATTTTATCTTAGATGTGAAAACGGAGCTTTCACTGATCTTTGGGGTAATTTAAGTGAACCTTTTGCTGATTCTAACAATAATGGAGCTCCTTTAATTACTACAATGCCAGACGGTGGAGCTTACTCAGAACCTAAGATTTGTTCTGTAGCTTTAACTCCAGTAACTGAAGGTCTTTCCGGAAGAACTTTGTTTAAAGGATATAATGCTAGTTCATTTATTTATGAAGTTAGCTTTGAAACAGCAACTCTCTCAAGTAATATAAGAGTTCCTATTTCAAGAAGTATAACACCTACTTTAAGATTATTTACTCAGAATGGTGATACTCTTCTCGACACTGGTACTTTTATTGAATGGGGAGAACATAACCAGGGTGGTATTAATAGAACTTATATTAGATTTGCTAATAGTGGTTTGTCTGAATCTGGAACTTTCCAACGAGAACCAGTATACGTTCATGTAGAAGGTTTTACAGATATATTTAGACCAACAATGAGTTATAGCGATAATGCTTCTTATGCTTTTGATTTAAGCAAAAAAATGGAAGGAACTTCGTATCCATCAGGATTTAATCAAGTAGCAAGCTATCCAATGGAATTTGATAACTGTGCTCCTCTTGTTCTTACTGCAACTTCAACAATTTCAGGTAATCCACTTGTAAATGATGTTGTTGGAGTTACTGCCAAGAACAATATGAAAGTAGTTGTAACTTTCAATGAAAATATGCTCCAAAGCACAAATCCTTCTTCTTTGCCTAGCTTAAAACTTGTTACTTCGGCTGGATCAATTGTAATGACCTATAACTTCAGTAGATGGGTCAGTGCAACAGAAGCTGAATTTTTAAATGCTGCTGCTTTTGACGGTAATACAACTCAAGGAAGAGCATTCTTTAACGTTACTGGCGGTTACGATGAAGCAGGTAATGCTTTGTCTTCAATCACTTTAGCAGATTATGTTGATGTTCGTTCAAAGGGTCCGACAATTAATACTGTTACTCTGAAAACTTTGCAGTATACTACAGCTAATTCTGCTGATGATTATCAAAGCAATGTTCCATTCAGCCCTTCAGTCAGTTCAAATTACAATGAAGATACAATAACTTATCCAAATGGTATTGGTGAAGGTTTAGGTATTGCAACAATAACATTTACCTTTGACTCTCCTCCAGATGGTGATACTGGTGAAGTTCGAATTTATACTGTTGATGGTTCAACCTTGGTAAGAAGACTTACTGCTTATCAGGCTTCTAGTGCAACCGAATGGTATGCAGAATGGGATGGTAGACGTGATGATGGCACTTTAATAACATCTAATTACAATATTACTTATCTTGTAAAATTCTTTGATGAAGCTGGAAATGCTGGAAGCAGAGATGGACAAATAATATATGATAATGCTGCTCCAAAAGTTGTGGAATGGCAGTTCCAGAATCTAAAAACTATTAATAATGTTGCTTACTTTAGCCCATTAGCTCAGACTTCTGCAAGAATTAATGTAATTACCGGTGATTTAGGACAGACAATGAAAATGCGTTTGTCTAGAAAAAATCCAGATCCTGATCAACATGATATTGTAAATACTTATGTTATGAATTCATTTGGTAATTCAGGATATACTATTGCTTTTGACGGTAATGGTTCAGTAATTACTTCTGAAGCTTTGAATGGTAGTTGGACAGTTGACTTGGTAGATACAGCAGGTAACCTTGGGGTTCCGTTGAATTCTTCAAGCAAGGCAAGTGCTACATTAGTAATAGATAGAACTGCACCAACTATTACTAACATAACCATACAAAAAGTAACTGCAGACAATACTCCTGTTGGAGATCCTGGAATAGATAGATTTAATGCTAGATTACATAACATAAAGATTATGATTACAGATGCTACTGTAGCTGATAATCCTTTAGATGATGGAACTGGTGTTGTTAAAATTATGTCAGGATCTACTATTATCAGAGAAATCTTTACCGTAAAAACAGGTAGCGATTTGTATGCTATTTGGGATGGTAATGATGATAATGGTTCTCCAGTTCCTGACGGTACTTATACTATTAAAATAACAGACTTAGCAGGCAATGAAGGTTCATTAACAAAGGATATAACTTTGATTCGTTCCGTATTTGCTTTAACTGGAGTTGAACAAGTCGGACTTGATTCTATAAAAATGGTATTTAGTCAAGCTGTTGAATCAACTACCATTGGTGCTGCTTATACTATAACACCAGTGAATCCGGCAGGATTACAAATATCCAATGCTTCATTAAGCCCAAGTGATCCATCTGTTGTAATGGCATCTATTACACCAGCATTAACAGTAACTCAACATAATGTTGTATATACAGTAACAGTTCCTGCTGATACTGTTAAGAGTATAGATGGTGATTCTATTACTGCTGGAAATAACAGTGCAAAATTTACAGCCGACACAAGAGGACCTGTAATTGAAGCAATTACATATGATGGTTTGTCTTCACAAAAACAATTTAATGTTGTTTTTGACGAACAAGTAGATCCAACTACGGCCATTAGTGTTGCTAATTATAAACTTGCTGTAGGTTCTTCAGAAATTCCTATAACTTCAGTAATACTGAGAACAGATAACAAGTCTGTTACAATAACTTCTTCTAGTGATATTGGAGAAGGAACAAATTATACTCTTACGATTAAGGGCGTTAAAGACTTATCGGGTAATAAGAGTGATACTTCTGTTACTTTTGAAGGTCGTGATATTACACCTCCTGTTTTAACAGTTACAGCATTTAGTACTCCTGGTAACGAAAGAGATATTGTTGTTGCTGTTAAGTCAAATGAAGATATTTCTGGTTTACCAACAGCAATAATTAGTCAAACAGGAACCGTTGCAAATAGTATTCAATTATCTGCTACAGGTAATAACAGAATATTTACAGGTGGTTATCATCTTGATCCAAATTATGCAGGTGTAGCAACAATTAAAGTTGTGGCAAGTGACCTTTCTAATAATGAAGGAACTGCAAATTACAGCTTTACTACAGCTTATGTAAGTGCTTCTTCAAGAGCTTCTATTGTTTCTGCCGATAAAGTTGCAACTGTTGTCTTTGAAAAGGGTTCATTAAAATCAAATTCAACCATTATGTTGCTTACAGAAAAGCTTATTAAAGTTGAAAATGCTTCTGATACAACAAAAGCTTCTATTATGCCAGAAGTAATGGATGGAATGAATAATGAAGTTAAGACTTCTCTCAGAGCTAGCATTGATATAAGCAGTGAATCAGATAAAGCCGTTCAAGAATTAGTTCCATATAGTGATGGTTACAAGCTGGTCATTCCAAGTAACAGATTGACCAAATCTGTTAATATAGGATTTAAAATGACTAATGAACAACTATCAAATAAGACTGTTGGTCTTTATGAATATTCTAATAATTCTTGGAAATTGTTAAAGACAACTCTTGCTAGTGGAACTGCTAGATTCTCAACAAAAGATGGTAGTCTATTTGCTTTGATGCAAGACAAAATGGCTCCTAGAGCTTCGATAGAAAATGATCTTACCAAGACAATCAGGACTACTAAGCCTGTATTTACTTGGAATATATCAGAATTTGCTTCCGGATTAGATAGAGACAGCGTAAAAGCTGTTATGGATGGCAAAGAATATGATGTAATTATTAGCAAAGATGGAACTGTTGCTAAATTTACACCTCCTGTTCTACATTCTGGTGAACACGAATTGAGCTTGAATATATCAGACTTAGCTGGTAATAGAGCCGCAATAGTTGCAGGTAGATTCCAGGCAATAGTTCCTCTTGTTATTGAAGATGTATCTAGCTATCCAAATCCTGCAAAAAATTATTCAAAAATTAGATTTAAGGTAAGAGGAAGTCAGATAAATGCCGATGAAGTAAGTGTGAAAATATATGATGTTGCCGGACACCTTGTAGCAGATGCTAGAAATATTGATATGAGGCAAGCTACAAGAGTCGAAGGGAATTCATTTGTTTACGAAGCTCGTTGGGATCTTTGCAACAGAAAAGGCAAAAAAGTAGCTAATGGTGCATATATTGCTAGAATTGAAGTAAGAGATCCTAATAATTGGGGCAAAAAAGCTAAGTATACTTTGAAAATAGCTGTTCTTAAATAGTTTATTCAGAGGAATTCTCCGAATAAACTGTTATGAGCAGGATTTTATTCGGAGAGTGACCAATGAAAAAACATATAATCATAGTTTTTGCTATTATGGCTGTAGCACTTACGCTATCCATTGGCTGTGGTTCGAGTAGCGGAACAGGAAGATATTCTGTTCCATCAGATATTGTAGGACCTGGTGGAAGATCTGGTGACAGTGGAGGTTCCAGCGGTGGTGGCGGTGGAATAGTAGAAACAGATGTAGATTCTCTAATAGCTAGTGCTTGGGAAGATTTTAAATACGCTGCTTATAGTAGTGCTATTAGTAAATTTAATGAAGCATTATTAAATTCAAAAATATCTGATGCCCAAAAAGCTAGTGCATATAATGGTTTAGGTTGGTCATTACTTAAGTCTTCTGGTGCAGAATCTGCTTATTCTGCTTTTACTCAAGCATCTAGCTTAAATGATGAAGCAAAACTTGGCTTGGCTGCTGCTTTAATGCAAAGAGGAACAAAACCAGCTTGTCAACAGGCTGTAACTTTGTTGGAATCGCTTGGTTTAAAAGAAACCTCAACTGTGTTTAATGCTGTTCATCCTATAGGAATAACTAATGCTGGTGCACATGCAATGCTTGCTTGGTGTTATTTTATTATTGGTAATGAAGATGGAGCAAGAACTCAGATAACTTTTGCTAGAGCGGCAGATGGAACTGCAGATAGCGCAGTAAATCAGATTTATAATTCTTTGGTTGCTATGGGGTTAACCTTCAATAATTAATTAAAAGTTAAATTAGCTAACAAAAAAGTATTTCATAATCGTTAAAATAAAAAGTAACGAATATGAAATACTTTTTTTATTTTCAAATCTCTTTTTATTATATTAAACGAGCTTTTAAAATATCATGTAGATGTAAGAAACCTACCACTACATCTTGATTATCAACAACAGGTAACGAGGTTATAGCTTTATCTTCCATTATTTTAAGAGCTTCCATAGCTAAACGAGTTGCAGTAACTCTCTTGGGATTTGCTGTCATTACATTACTGATTGGAATATCAAGATCGACTTCCTTACTTTTTTCAAAGAAACGGCGTAAATCGCCATCTGTGAAAACACCGAGAAGCTTTTTATCTTTTCCTGTGATAACAAGAGCACCAAAGCCACCGTGAGACATCTTGACAACAGCTTCACGTAAAATTTCATCTGGAGAAACCAAAGGTATAGAATCTCCAGAATGCATTAAATCTTTAACAGCTATGAATTTTCTACCAAGGCTGCCTGAAGGATGAAATCTGGCAAAATCTTTTTCCTTGAAGCCTCTAGCTTCAATAAGAGCACAGGCAAGAGCGTCTCCTAATGCTAAACTTACTGTGGTAGAACTTGTTGGAGCAAGATTTAACGGGCAAGCTTCTCTAGATACAAATGAATTTATTACTATATCTGAGTTTTTGGCCAAAGAAGAATCTAGATTGCCAACCATGGCAATAATTTTTGCACCAATTCTTCTTATAAAGGGAACTATTCTTATTATTTCATCTGTTTCGCCAGAGTTAGATAGTAATAAAACTATATCATCTTCTGTGACCATACCTAAGTCACCGTGTAAAGCTTCAGCCGGATGAAGAAACAAGGAAGGAGTACCTGTACTAGAAAGAGTAGCAGATATTTTATTTCCTATAAGTCCAGATTTGCCCATTCCACTGACAATTAAGCGACCAGAACTATTAAGAATTAGATTAACCGCTTTAGTAAAATTGTCATCTAGGTTGTTAACAGCTTCTTTTAATGCTTCTATTTCGTAATTTAATGCTTTCTTTGCAGAATCTAAAGGACTAATCATTTTTTTTATTTCGTTTTATAGGGAAGCAGGAACTTCTCTCCAACTTAGAATGTCTTTTGTCATAGCCAAATCATAGACTGTAGAATAGGTAACGGTTTTATCTACGGTATAATCATAGCTGCTTTTTTCAAGAACGCTTTGCCAATCATAATAGGTTATTCTTACATCATTAGGCATTTTGCGTCTATCGAAACGGTCTACAGATAGGTTTCCAACTATATCCATGTTGCAAAGCTTCTTCATAGATGAATCTGTTTTTAATTCCATACCGCCTTGGGCATGGAAGCTTCCTTCAAGTCTTGGACTAAGATTTCTGAATGGAGTTGTCAGACCAAAACGAGACCAGTCACTGTCATGATGTGGTTCATATATTATTTTGCCTGTTCGAGGTTCGTCATCAGAAGTATCTGTTTCTGAACGAAGAGCTATAACGCCAAGACAAGAATCTTTGCCTTGGTCATCTTGTAATGTAAGAACATCGCCACCTATATAAACATTGCCTTCGACAACAAGCAAACCTTGACCTTTTACCCAACCTTCAAGGAAAACATCTCCTTTAACATAAGTAACGCCATTAATTTCTACAGCGTGGCTTGTGTCGTGAGCTTTGTTTGGATTTCCAAAATATTTATTATATTTGTTGGAAACATTTCTCCAGTCACCCCAACCATAAAGAGGTAATACTTTATTATAGGTAACTTGATTTCTTTCGAAAGCTTCAACAAAGGTTACGTCTTTAAAATACTTTCCTGAAGTTGGATCTTCTTCTGGGTCTACTACACGATTAGCAATCGCCTTATATACAGATGCAGGATAAGCATTAACTTCTTTTTCTTGGTATTCTTCAACTTTTTTAGTATTTGAGTTATAAAGTTCGCTACTAGATTTTTCCCACCAAGGATAAGTAAGAACTCCTTGCCACTTATAGTATTCTCTAGTTACTGGATCATCAGAATATTCTATGTTTGTTTCGGTGAAATTTGCTCCACCAGTCCAACCAGTCCAACCCATACCCATATCAAGCCAAGGATGTTCTAATTCGTTTTTCATTGGAGTAGTTAACATAAGCCATTTTGGAACATCTACTACAACACCGTCTTTCATATAGGTCTTTCCACCTTTAACTATGAATTCCCATGGATCCCAAAAGTCAAAGGTATCAATTTTGAAAGAGTCTCTAGTTGCTTTATTTAAGTAAAAACCATGACCAGGAGCAATCATACCAATAGAATTACTATTAAGACCACCTTTAAGTAAAATGGCTTTTATTTTCTTTTTTACTTCTACTTGTTTTTTTGTTTTGTTATATGTTCCCATAGAGTTAATAGTTAAAGTTCCTTCGCGAGCTAGGTCTCGAGGAACACCTTTATCTGCTAACTCTTGAGTTGTTGCAGTATTAAGTTGCCAAGTAATTTTGGCTTTAACTTCGCCACCTTTTACTAGTGGTTCGACTTTGGTTTCTCCATTTGATAGTCTGGTAAGATCTACGTCAATATCACCAGAATCTTGGGTTGTAATTAAATTATAGATAACATTATCTCTAGAAGTCATCTGGCTTTTTATTGTAAAAATTGATTCTTCTACCCCAGATTCTGCAAGAAGCAAGGCTACAGTACCATCAACATAGTTTTCAGAGAGGTGAACTTCTCCTCTCATAAAGTGCATCATCGCGAAAACAATAAGGCATACAACGCCAATAGTACAAATTGTAAAAAAGAGTGCTAAACCACGTCTTTTGTTGTTTTTTAATTTCATAACTTTGCTCCTATATACTTTAAATAAAAGTATAAACAGACGTACATACTATAATGATAGCAATCTATTGATTTTTTAGCAACCTTTATGAGTGTAAAGAAATAATAAGTATTTTAAGAGAATATATTTTTAGTTTTCAGATTTTCTTTTTAGTCTGCCGATTACCCAGTTACGATTGCCTCTTGTCCACTCTAATTGTGGATAACCATTTATTTTTGAAGGCAGAATTAATCTATCTTTTTCTGTCATTTTATTTATCCATGGAGCATAATCTGCGTCTAGTCTATTTAGACCTATATTTCTTAAAGTTTCTTTATCTTCCTGTTTCATTATTGCTGATTCAAATCCCCAAATGTATTTCCATTTAGCTGTTGGATATTGATAAAAATGTTGATAAAAGCAGTACATGCTATTGGAATAAACCACACCACCATCTTGTGGTTCCCAACCTTTTAATTTGTCTAGTGTAGATTCGTTGTAAAAATCAATTGGTTGATGAATTAAAGCTGATTTGGTAAATCTTCCATCTGTATCAACAATAAAACATAAGACAAAACAAACAATTATAAAAGAAGAAAGACAGTATCTGATTCTTGGTATTTTTAAAGAATCTGACTTATCTATAAGATCTTTAACTCTATATGCTAGCCATAATGTTAAAGCAATTCTTCCCCAATCTAGCCAAAATCTAATAACCCAAATGCTTCCCATCCAACATAATAGAACCATTAAAAAAACAGGGTCATATGCTAGGTCTCTAAGTTTATAATTACATTTTTTTATGCTTAGCAATAAAATCAAAGCTACAGCAACAGCCCAAATAATAGTATGATGACCTGAAGCGTTTTCTGGAACTAACAGCCAATTATGGGTTGGTTCTGAATAAATGGAATATGTTGCTGTAAAATGATAGTAAAGAAAATGAGTAAATTGTCCTGTTAAAAGAGCTCCTATAATGGTTGAAAAAATAATACAGGCAGTAAGTTTTAAGGAATTTTTCATTTCGCCTGCAATAAAGAAAGAAATCGGAATTAGTAAAAATATATACCAGCTTCCATGTATCCAAATTCCGAGAGATAAAGAGATTATTGTTAATAGATATTTAAACCAAGCTTTATTTAAGATTGTGAAATTTTCATTTTTTAGATTTTTAAAACCCCATAACCGCAATACGATTAAAGTTGCTGCACAAGAAGCAATATAAGGTCTTCCCAAAATAAATCTGTAATATATGCGAGAATCAAAATTAAGCATTATTAGAAGGGCTATACACCAGCTTATTGGAGAAGGTGATGATATTATTCCACATATATTTAATAACAAAAATAAACCAGCCACAGAGAAAAACATTAAATCTTGCTCGTCGAAACCACAATATTTACGAAGAAATCTTAATATTTGGTGCCAACCAGAGTTGTGGTCTGTGTCATATTTTTCGTCTATAATCAAAATATCTGACCATTTTGAATCTGTCATAGCAAATGCTACGTGACGTTTTGCATCATCTTCAGGGGTCCAGCCGTAACTTAGTATCTTTAATGGAATAAATACCAAAGCTAATAAGATTAATAAAAGAAGAATTATCGATTCTTTATTTTTAATTATTTTTTCTATTTTTTCCCAGATGTCATAATTCTCTTTTTCATTAGAGATAGTATCAGACATGTTTTTTCCCTTTTAATCGAATAATTATTATTTTTCAGATTATACTTTATTGTAAATAATAAATGCAAAAACAAGTTTATTTTCATTTTTGCCATTGAAAACCTAGGGCATAAAAATTATGATTAAGAATGTCGATAGATTTAAATAAACATAAACAGAGGCAAACAAATAAAAAGTTTCATAAAAATATTAATATCTCTTCTTGTTGTTGGCCAATTATTCTTAATTGGTGCGTATATGCAAACAGAAGAAAATACTTATCAAAATCTTCCGGACTATAGCGGTAGTTCAGAAGAGGTTTTTTATGATATGAAAACTTCTGATAGCAATGAAACAACAGAATATGATCAGATGACAGAAGATCAGATGCCTATTCCTGAAAAAATTGAAGAAGATGAAAACACATCTAATCAGGTATCTTATGATTTAAAAAAGACAGATAAGAAGGAATTAAATAGTAAACCTATTCTTGAAAAAAAGGATTCTGTAAAAAATAAGAGTAAAGATAAAAGTAAAAATAAAAAAGAAAGCTCTGAAAAAATTACTATTACCGATATTAAAATAAGGCACGAAGCTAGTTTTGATGTTGCTGAACTTACTTTTTCTAAGCAAGTTAAGGTAATGAAAAAAAATCAGGGAAATGATTTGCTTAAGGTTAGACTTACACCGCCAGTTGTACTTGCAGATAAAAAGCTTAAGACTAAACTTACAGATAATTTTGAAAAAGCAGTAGTTTATGAAACGGAGTATTATACTGAATTTCTTTTTAGTTCAAAGGGAAAGATTGGCAATCCTTATACTGCTTCAGACACTGCTGGAATATTTAAACTTTGTATTCCATATCAGAATAGAAAGAGTCGTTTTTCTTTAAGAAAAGGTGAAGAAATAGCAGAAGGCTTAACTTATTATCATGATAGAGGCAAATCAGGCTCTGGTTTTTCTGATGTTCATATTTTAAGAATCGAAGCCTTATCTAATAAAATACAAGTTTTGCCAATTTTAGCCAATGAAGGTATCGCACAAAGAGAAAATCTTTCTTCTATGGCTAAAAGATATAATGCAGTAGCAGGTATAAATGGAAGTTATTTTACCTGGAGAGGCGATCCAATCGGCACTTTAATAATTAATAGAAAATTAATAAGTTCCCCTTTGTACAAAAGGTCAGTTTTTGGTATAACAGAAGATGATACATTAATTTTTGGAAATCCAGACTTTTCAGGAACCTTAAGGTCTGGTAAAATATCCGTAAAAATTGATGCTGTCAACCAACCTCGCCGAGGCAGTTCTTTAGTAGTATTTACTCCAGAATACGCAAGAAGTACATTGACTAGCGAAATTGGCAAAGAATTTGTTATAGTAAAAGGCAAAATTGTAGGTATTCATACAAAAGATGCGTTGATTCCACCAGATGGTGTTGTTGTTTCTGCTGGCGGAGTTAAGGCTTCTTTACTTAGTTCTTTGAATTTGGGTCAGTCTGTTGAACTTGATTATTCGATTGATAAACCATGGAATAGCATAAAACATGCTCTTTGTGGCGGACCTAGACTTTTGGCAAATGGAAAAGTAAGCATTAATGGCGTAGAAGAAAAATTTGATAATTCAATTATCAATGGAAGACATCCGAGAACGGCTGTTGCTATGACTTTTGATGGTGACTTGCTTTTAATTGTAGTTGATGGTAGAAAAAAAGACAGTGTTGGTATGAAGCTTATAGAGTTGGCGGAATATCTACAAAGACTTGGTTGTATGCACGCAATCAATCTTGATGGCGGTGGTTCGACAGCGATGTATCTAAATGGTAAAATAATTAACAGACCTTCAGATGGATCGGAGCGAAGAATTTCTAATGGAATTCTTGTTACAAAAAGATAAAATAGCCGTTAGGCTTATCGGTATTTTCTGTGCCATATTAATAATATGGAGTGCTATTCCTGCAAATTCTGCAGAAGTAGCTCTTTTTCCTTTAAAAGAACTTCAAATTGGAATGAAGGGTTATGGCAAAACCGTTATTTCAGGAAGAAAAATAGAAAAATTTGATGTTGAAGTTTTAGGCATTTGCTCTAATAACAAAATTAATGAAAATACTTTAATAGATGGTAAATCCATACTTGTTAAGGTTAGTGGTGATGTTATTAAGCGTGCTGGTGGTATTGCTGCAGGTATGAGTGGGAGTCCTGTTTATATTGATAATAAGCTTGTTGGCGGAATTAGTTCTGGTTGGCTTATGACAGACCATACTGTTGGTTTGGTTACACCAATTGAAGAAATGATTGAAATCTGGAATTATCCGAGCTTGAGCAATAAGGCAAAAACAGGTTTAAAAACAGGTTGTTTACAAAAGCATTATCTTAAAGAACCTGTCAGAATAGGTTTAAAAACAATAGATACAATAATAGAAGCACCTTATTCATTGGCTTCTTCCGTAGTGCCTAATTCTAATGAAATGGTATTTTCACAGGCAGCTACAGAAATAAAAATTGATGATGTTAATAAGAGCAGAATTTCAGAAAGTATAAAAGCTAGATTAAATCGTAAGAATGTAATTGTAACAGATTCTCAAAGCAATGATTCTCAGAATGATTTGAATGGTTATTTTGCTATTATTTCACCTGATTATTATGAACCAGGTTCGTCGATAGGTATACAGCTTGCCAGAGGCGATATTAATGTTACAACTATAGGTACTTTAACCCACAGAGATGGTAATAGAATACTAGGTTTATCTCATTCTTTTCTTAAAAAGGGAGCAGTATCCTTTTTGCTTACGGGTGCTTATATACATCACTCTTTTGGTAGTGTTCAAATGCCTTTTAAGATTGGCGCACCTACAGAAATGCTTGGTACTGTTGAACAAGATCGTGAAAAAGGCATAAGTGCGGTTATTGGTAAACTTCCACCAATGATTCCTGTAAAAATAGATGTTACTGATAAAACTTTAGGAACAGAAAAAAGTATAAATTATCAGATTGTTAGAGATATTTCTGTTCTAAATACAGTATTAGATACAACCATAATGCAAGCCTTGGAAGGGGCTATAGATAGAGAAGGTCCTGGAACAGCCTTAATGAGTATATCTATGGATTGTTCTAGCAAAAAAGGTGAAAATTTCAATTTTAGACGTGAAAATCTTTTCTATTCAAAAACAGATATATGCCAGGTTTTAACCAATGAAGTTACAAGTCTAGTAGATATGATAAGCGAAAGCGAATATGACGAAGTTATGCCTACCAGAATCCTTCTTAAGGTTGAAATAGAAAACAAGCGAAGAACTTTAACAATAGAAAAAGTTGAAGTTAAGAATTCTTCTGTTTCTAGCGGTGGAGTTCTTGATGTAGAAGTAACTTTAAAACCTTACAGAGAACCAAAATTCATTAGAAAAGTAAAATTGCCTATTCCTCAAGATATAGGCAAGGAAAATCTTACTCTTTCTGTTTTTGGCTTAAATATGAAAGTTGAAGATCTTGACATTCCTTCTGATTCAAAAGACAATAAGTCTAATGCTTTCAAGGCAGACGATGGAAGTGCTTCAGATTTTTCCTCTTTAATCAGAAATTGGGCTAGTTCTCCTAAAAATTCAGACATACTTTTCCAGATTACGGTTGAAGGTGATGATAATAAGAAGCTTAAGATGAATAATAAAGATTACGAAATACAGCCAACTAATTTGGTTGTTACCGGTAGAGTAGATACTACTCTAACATTGAGCGAGGAATAAAAATGCTAAAGTCTTTTATAGAAGCTGCCGGAGCTCAAACCGTTTTATTATTTCAAACTTTCTATTGGACTATTGAAAGTTTAAGAAACGGAAAATTTAGTTTTAAGAATTTAATAAATCAGATGTCCATTATAGGAGTAGACTCCTTTTTAATGGTTGCCATAAGTGGTTTCTCATTAGGTGCGGTTTTGGTTGTTCAAATTGGTTTTCAGTTTGCAAATATGGGTGCCCAAGGTTATGTTGGTGGTGTAGTTGCACTAGCTATGACAAGAGAAATAGCTCCAATTATGACGGCAATTGTTGTTGCAGGCCGTATAGGAAGTTCTATGGCGGCTGAAATAGGAACAATGAAGATTACTGAGCAAATAGATGCTCTTGAAACTATGGCTACTAATCCAGTTGATTATTTAGTAGTTCCTCGTTTTTGGGCCTGTACTTCAATGCTGTTTTTGTTGACAGTAGTTTCAAATGCTTTTGGAATGGTTGGCGGTTCTATAACTGCTATTTATCAAATTGGTCTTACTTTTGAATCTTTTAAAGATTCAATTCTTTATTTGCTTAAAATTCATGACCTTATGGGTGGGCTTTTTAAAGCAGTAATATTTGGTGGAATAATATCTATTGTTGGCTGTTATAAAGGCTTTACTACAGAAGGTGGTGCAGAAGGTGTAGGTAAAAGCACTACTAGTGCAGTTGTTGTTGCTATTATGCTTATAATAGCTGTCAATTACTTCTTAACAGTTGGTATCACTAACTTTAGTAATGCTTATTTACAATAATGATTATAGTATCTAACGTTCATAAAAGATTTGGTCCGAAGCAGGTATTAAAAGGAGTTAACCTCAAAATATATGATGGTGAATCCCTGGTAATACTTGGTCCTTCTGGCTGTGGAAAAAGCGTTCTGCTAAAACATATTATAGGTCTTTTGAAGCCTGATAGTGGTCAAGTCTTTATTGATGGTGAAGATATAACAACTTATAACGCAAATCAGTTGGATTTATTAAGAATGAGAATGGGTATGCTTTTCCAATCAGCAGCATTATTTGACTCTTTAAATGTAGAAGATAATATTGCTTTTGCGTTAAAAAGACATACTAAGCTTTCTAAACTTGCATTACATCACTTAGTTTCAGAAAAGTTAGAAATGGTTGGGTTGCCTGGAACCAATTATCTTATGCCATCTGAATTGTCAGGTGGTATGCGTAAAAGAGTCGGTTTGGCTAGAGCTATTGCAATGGAACCAGAAATAATACTCTATGATGAACCAACAACAGGTCTTGATCCAATTATGACTTCAGCTATTGATGAATTACATTTAAGTCTAAAAGAAAAGTTAGGTGTAACTTCAATAGTAGTAACACATGATATGAAATCTGCTTTCCGTATATGTGATAGAGTAGCACTGCATTACGGTGGTCAGATTGTAGAAATAGGAACGAAAGAAGAAATATTAAATTCACCCAACCCGATGGTTCAACAGTTTATTAATGGCGAATCACAAGGGCCAATGACTTTGCTATAATAAACTGAAATAGGAGACAAACAATGAATCAAAACTTAAAAGTCGGCTTAATGACATTGCTAACTTCAGCCGTGCTTATATATATGGTCTATGTAATAGGAGATTTTAGCTTTACAGAAAGAGGTTATAATTTCACTATTAGTTTTTATGCCGTTAATGGTCTTAGCAAAGGCTCGAATGTTTCTATGTCAGGGGTTAAAATTGGTAAAGTAACATCAATAGAAATAGTCGATGACCAAGTTTTTGTTCATGCTTATATTTCAGACAAAAAGCATCTTATTAGAAGAAAAAGCACTTTCACTATTTCGTCTGCTGGTTTGATGGGTGAAAAATATGTAGAAATAATGCCGACACGTGATTTTACCTCTCCCTATGTTGCTGATGGTGAAATAATTGCCGGTACAGATCCTGTAAGAATGGATGAATTGATAGAACAAGGCAGTATTCTTTTACAACGCCTACAAGAACTTACAGCTTCTGCTAAAGATATTATTGGTGATCCTGATCTTAAAGAAGATACTAGAACTATGTTCAGGAATGCAAGAAATGCTTCTGATAACATAAATGAAATTACGGTTTCTCTTAGAAATAGAAGTGACCATATTATTGAAAGCTTAGATAAAATACTTAATAATGTTTCTGAAGAAATTGAAAAGAATCGCAAAGATATCAAGGAAATTGTTGAAAACTTCAAAAATATTAGCAATAACATAGAAAAAATTACTGGTGGAAGTAACAAGGAAAACCTAAAAGATATAATTGCTAACATAAAGACTTCTACAGACAAACTTGACGATATGATTGCCAAGTTGAATGAAAACGATAAGATTACTACAGATGTTCGTGCAACAATGGATTCATTGAAAGAAGCTTCTGATAATGCAAAAGAAATAACCAAAGAAGTTAAAGAAATCATTGTTGATAAAGACATTAGAAAACAGATTAGTGGCACATTAGATGATGCTCACAAACTAGCCAATGCTGTAGATAAAGTATTTATGAATATTCAGCAGACAAGAGTAGATTTCAAATATCTACTTAGATACCATAAAGACACAGAAGATTTCTTGTCTGACATTAATGTAGATATATATCCTAATGAAACTTATTTCTTCCGAATTGGTATGGAAGATGTAGGTAATGAAAATGATATTAATGCAATGCTTGCTCGCGATGCTAATACAAATTTCATAAAGAGAGCAGGTATTATGAGGTCTAAGGTTGGTGTTGGCGTTGATTATAAATTAGCTAAAGATTTGGTTTTGAGCGTTGACTTTATTGACACAAAAGATTCAGAAATAAGGTTAAAGGCTAGATACCTTATTAATGAACATGTAACATTTGAACTTAGATTAGATGACGCTGCAGATGACGAGCAGGTTAATTTCGGTATCGAATACGTATTCTAATAAAAGGAATATAAAATGACACTGATTGGTGAACGTAAACCAAAGATTCTTTTACTAACCACTGGTGGCACTATAACTATGCTGAAAAGCTCTAATGGAGCTCTTCAGCCTTGCGAAGATGCGGAAAAACTGATAAAGGCTATTCCCGAGTTAAGCTTATTAGCAGAAATTGAGATACTTCCAATTGTAAATATAGATTCAAGCAATTTTACTCCTCAAGTTTGGCTTAAAATTGCTAAAGCTATTTTTCAGAGAATGAAGGATTTTGATGGCTTTGTTGTGGCTCATGGAACTGATACAATGTGCTATACTTCGGCAGCACTTTCTTTTATGCTTCAAGAATTAAATAAGCCAGTTGTTATAACAGGAGCACAGGTTCCTTTAGAAGAAATAGGTTCAGATGGTCGTTCTAACCTTATAAATGCAGTTAGAGTTGCTATTTCTGACTTAGCAGAAGTTGCTGTTGTATTTGGTTCGCAGATTATTAGAGGAACAAGGGCAAAGAAAATGTCTGCTTTTGATATGCAGGCTTTTGTTTCTGTAAACGATAACCCTCTTGGACGAATTGGTCTATCTATAAAATATGATGATTCAGCCCATCTTAGGAGTAAGAAAAAGCCTCTTCTTAGACCTTTTTTAAATGACAATGTGGCAATGATTCCTGTTTATCCAGGAATAAAACCTGAAATAATAGAATATCTTGCTCAAAATCATTCTGGAATAGTAATAGAAGGTTATGGCGCAGGAAACTTACCTACTGACGAAAATATAAATCTTATTCCTGCCATAAAATCAGCAATTGAAAGAAAAGTGCCAGTAGTTGTTTGTACTCAGTGTATCCTTGGTTCAACAGAGATGGAGCTTTATCAAGTTGGTAGGGCTGCTCTTGATGTGGGAGCAATTCCTGCTATGGATATGACTCCAGAAACTTCTATGGTTAAACTTATGTGGGTTCTAGGCCAGACAGATGACATAGAAAGCATTGATTCTATGATGCAAAAGAGCTTTGTTGGCGAACTTCATGAGGTAGAATAACTTGAAAAAATGTTCAGAATGTGGTTTAGAATTGCCAGATGAAGTTTTATACTGCCTTTATTGTGGCAATAGAACTAGTAATTCTAAATATGTAAAATTATACAGAAAGCTTTTTTTCCTATTCCCTTTTTTTATTATTGTTGTTTGTTTAGCTTCAACCTATGATTTAGGCGTAACAAACTTTCAGGAATCAGGATTATTGATAGCTAGTATTTCTATTTGTATATATTTTTTTGGAGCATTTTTATTAGGAATAATTAGACTTTTTTCCATATACTTAATTGATTTACCTTTGAATTCTGCATAGGCGATTTCGCGT